>NZ_JBFAPH010000089.1:0-19628 GCF_040675635.1 Streptomyces sp. NPDC049577 | reverse complement strand
GCGCGCACATCAACGTCGACGAGGGCGGGGCGCCGGAGCGCGTCGGCGGGCTCAAGATGACACCAGCCGTACGGCGTCGTGCCCGGTGGGCGGAGTGGGCACCAGGTGCGGCTCGTACCCCTCCAGCGAGACGAGATGGGCCGCGTAGCGGCCGGCGACACGGGGGAAGCGGTTGGCGGTGACGACCGCGTACCGGCCCTCGGTGATCTCCTCGCCGCGGGCGCGCTGCTCCGGGCGGCGGACGTCCCGGACATGGGCGAGGTAGTACATCTCGTCCTGCCAGGGCGCCACCGCACGGAAGACGCCGGCCGGCACGTCGATGGTCTGGCACTTGCTCGCCAGGATGTCCGTGGTGAGTGACGCGGCGGACAGGACGGGGCCGATGACGCCGGCTTCGGTGGGGGTCACCAGTTCCGCGACGGTACGGCTCACGGTGTCGCCGAGCGCGCCGGGGTCCTCGGGCAGTTCGCCCTCGCGGAAGACGAGGAGCGCCATCCAGGGCGCGTGGGCGCGGGCCCGGGTGCCGGACAGTTCGCGCTCCCAGGGCAGCACGCCCCGGGTGAGGGTGATGTGCGGCAGCACGTTGTCGTAGGAGCCGGCGCTGCCGGCCGCCGGGTACCGGGTGTGCACCGAGCCGTCGTCGAGGACGAACCGGGCCGGCCGGATCTCGAAGCTCTGCTCGCTGACCGGCAGCGGAGGCGCGGTGTCCAGCCGGTTGCCGTCCTCGTACAGCTCGTGGGTGGCCAGCACGGTGTAGACGCCCGCGCCCGCGTGCGGAATCAGATGGTCGTGGAAGAAGACATGGAGCTCGGGACCGTCGGTCTCCCGCACGGTGGTCACCTCCGGGTGGATGAAGGGGCGTCGGTTCACCGCTCAGGCCGCGTCCGTCACCAGGGGCACGCTGGTCATGGTGCGGCCGGCCAGGTCCGCGTAGGCCGCCAGCGGAGAGTCGGCGTCCTTGGCGGGCTCCACGCCCAGCCGCCCCAGCGCCGCGAACACGGCGTCGCGCCGGCGGACGGTCTCCGGTTCGGCAAGCGTGGTGGTGATCACGCGGATGGTGTCGGTCGCGGTGCGAGGGGCGGGGCCGGCGACGTCGGCGTTCCGCAGCGGCGTCGCACCGGTCGGCAGCGGTTCGAAGCGGAGGGAGCGCGAGCTCACCGGGCCGAGCCCCGCGACGAGTTCGGGCTTGGTCACCTCGAAGTGCAGACCGGTGATCAGCCCCGGCACCAGGCCCTCTTCACCCGCCGCGGCGGCCGGATCGGCCAGCGGGCGGCCCCACAGCGAGCGGGGCAGGCTGCGGTGCCGCACCGCGACGGTCCAGCCGTTCTGCACGGCGTCGAAGTCGTGGAAGACGCCGTCACGGCGCTTCTGGACGCGCACCAGGTGCCGCGAGGTGATCCCCTGCTTGCGCATCGGCCGGATGTCGATGGGCTCCGCCGTGGCGTACACCTTGTTGTTGATCCGCACCTCGGACGCGGGCAGCGCCGACTCCGTGGAGAACGCGAAGCCGTCCGGAGAGACCAGCAGCGGCGCGCCGGTCGCGCTGCGTGCCTCGCTCTCCGAGGGGTCCACGTCCAGCAGCAGACCCTTCTCCGGGTTGGTCCGCACCGGCGCCGGCAGCTGCGTCTGGAACTCGCTCCACGGCACCGGCGGTGCGCCCTTGCGGGACGAGCCGAAGTCGAACGAGAAGGACACGAACCACACCTTGACGGTGACCCGGCCGCCCATCGGCGGGGTCCACAACTGGAGGTCGATGCCGACCTCGATGGAGACCCGCACCTTCACGAACCAGACCTTGATGGTGAAGGCCACGCCGATCGAGATGCCCAGCGCGATGTCCAGGTAGAACGGCTTCCACTGGATGAGCGCGTCCAGGTGGGCGGTGAACCAGGCGCTCAGCAGCCCCTTCTCGTAGCGGGCGGCGAGTGCCCCGCCGAACATCACCGCCCCCGGGGTGAGCGCGGTGTACCCGGTGGCGCGGACGGTGACCCGGCCGCAGGGGTTCCACTCCAGGCCGAGGCGGGCCGGCACCGGGTAGTGGGCGGGCACCGGGAACTGCGGGTGGTAGCCGCCGAGGCTGATGACGAAGTCGCCGGCGTTGTCGCCGCCGGTCCAGACGTACAGGGCGAGGCCGCCGGTGAGCCGGCAGGCCGGGTCGAAGATGTACGAGCCGGCGCCGACCGCGACGTCCAGGGCGAGCAGGTGCTGCTCGGACAGGAACGCCAGCCGCAGGTCGATATTGAGCCGGGCGTGCTCCTTGACCCCGGGGGCGGCGTTCTTCGGCAGGCTGATGGAGGTGCGCCCCAGCAGCATCAGATTGAACCGGTTGCCGAATTCGATCAGCGCCAGGGCCTGTGTCTCGATGAACCGGAAGGAGGTGAACCGCACCCCGACCGCCGCCCAGTACGAGCCCTCCTCGGGACGCACCCAGCCGGTCCGCCCGGCGAGCCGGTCGAGCATCTCCATCGGCTCCGGCGGCTTGGGCGTGGGAGCGCCCGGGGTGGCGGGGGCGTCGTTCAGCCGCCCGATCAGCGGGAACTCCGGGAGTTGGGTGACCGACGGCGGAATCACCCGGCTGTTGAGCCCGAATCCGCCCGACAGCCCGGTGACGGTGAACGGCGGCGGCCCGAACAGCGAACGCCCGCCCGCCAGCAGTGCCTCCACATACAGGAACACCGTCGAGTACCCGGCCGCGGCCCGGGCGAAGCCGCCCGCACCCATCACCTCGACCATCGGCGTGCTCACCCGGACCAGGCCCAGCAGCCCGCCGGCGATCTCACCGTCCTTGCCGCCCGCCCAGCGCAGCGCCGCGTCGATGGCCATCGGCGGTTTGCTCCGGCGCAGCGCGAGGGAGGCGCCGGCCAGCTGGGGCTGCGGCACCTTGCCCAGTTTCATGGGGATGACCAGCCCGAGGCCGTCCAAGGCGAACACCGATCCGGCGATCCGCAGTTCACCGACCAGGTAGATGCGGATGTTCTTCTTGTCCGTGCCGCGCATGAGCGCAGCGATCTCCAGCGGCCCGTAGGAGACGGGCAGCCCGGGAACGCGGATCTCCTTGTCCGGCGTCGGCGGCTTGTCCCCTGTCTCCTTCTTCTTCTTGTCGAGACGGACCGCGAGGGCGGGCATCTCGCCGCCGTTGACCTTCCAGGTGAGGACGCCGGTGACGCCCTTGGCCCAGACGTTGTCGGACATCGCGTTGGGTCGGGGGAAGACCCGTTCGGGAAGGCCGTACTCGTCGAGCAGGGCGGTGAGCCGGTCCGTGTCGCCCGCGTCCAGCGGCCGGGAGACGTACAGCACCCGCAGCAACGGGAAAGTGATCGCCCCCTCGGGAATCCCCTCGCCGACCAGCGGCAGGGTGGAGCCGTCGAAGCCGACCCGGACGCTCAGCACGAAGGCCTTCAGCGTCTCGGGGCCGAGCCGCGTGGTCGAGACGAACACGGCGTCGACGGGGTTCGGGCCGCCAGGCTGGTCGGCGTAGCCGGGGAACTGCGCGGTGATCAGCTTGTCCCGGCCGGGCAGGCCCTCGTGGCGGTGGACGTTCTCCAGGAACGGGACGAGCTCCTCCGGCAGCTCCAGGCCCCGTAAGTCCATTTCCTCCAGCATCTGGAGGAGGGTGATGCGCTCGCGTTCAACCGGTGTCACGGCGGTGATCCCCCTTGGCCCTGCGTCGGCCGGTCGCGGGTGGGTGAGGTCGGTGTGCGGACGGGGCCCGAGGGGCACGTTCGGGCGTCGTTCAGTACGGGCCGACGGCGATGCTCATCGGCCGCATGCCTTCGCGCATCGGGATGGCCCGGACCATGTCGTACGTCTCGGTGTCCACCACGGCGACGGCGTAGGAGTGGTCGTCGCTGATGTACGCGCGCAGGCCGCCGTAGTCGAAGGCGATGGCGTGCGGGGAGCCGGGCCCGCCCGAGCCGCCGACCGGGATGCGGCGCCGGACGGTATGGGTGAGCGGATCGGCGACCAGGACGCCCTCCTTGCCGTCCCAGGGAAGGCAGTACAGATCACCCCCACCGGGCTGTACGGCCAGGGCTGTGGGGCCCGGCAGTATTCCCTGACGGACGACGGCCCCGTTCCGGACGTCGAACGTGACGACACTGCCGGCGCCGGCATGCACATGCGTGCCGTCCGGCGAGACGGCCAGCGCACGTACCTCACTCCTGTCGGGGATGCGGAACGTCTGGCGCATCCGGCCGGCCTGGACATCCACCTCGACGACCGCGCCCTGGCCGTCGAGGACCGCGCTGAGGTACACGAACCGGCCGTCGGGGGAAGCCACCGGCGGGCAGAATCCGGCCCTGATGGAGGAACCGGTCGCCTCCGCCCCGCCGGACGGCTCCGACAGGGCGGCGAACAGGTCACCGGCCCGCAGCTCGACGCGCCGCGTCCGCTCGGTGGTACCGGTCCGGAAGGTGTCCAGGAAGAACAGCCCGTCCTGATCCCAGTGGTCGACGGCGCCGTGCACCAGGGAGCCGTCCGGGCTGAAGCAGACACCGTTGACCGGCTGCTCCGGCTGTGTGTAGCCCAGTTCGGCGACGACTCGGCGGGTGGTGGTGTCGACGCACACCCGCCGCAGGTGGTGGTACACGTACAGCAGCCGCCGGTCCGGGCTCGTCTGCAGGGCGGCGGTGGAGTCGCTGTGCGCCTCGATGTCCAGGGTCTGGACGAGCCGGTCACCGTCCAGGCCGATCACATCGATTCCCCACCCCACCTGTACGTAGGCGAACCCCGGGGCGAACACCGGCAGCAGCCCCGGCCAGGTGGACTCGTCCACGGGCCGGGCGGCATCGGTGACGGTACGGGTGGCGAGCGTGCCCCGGGTGAAGGCGTCACCGCGGAAGAAGTGGAAAGTGCCGCGGGAGGGGTGGCGCACGGCCGCGTCGATCCCGGCGGTGAAGGCCGGGGCGTGCTGGCCGAGTCCGGTCCAGATCCGCTCCAGCGGCGCGGTCTCCAGCACGGTCATGGCCCGCAGGTCGTAGCGGGCGCACTGGCCGCCCGCGAAGAGGTACACCTCGTCGCCCGGCCCGCCGGCCAGTGCCGCGTCGATCCCCTGGGGGAACGGCTGCGGCAGGCCGGGCAGCCGGGCAGCGATGGTGGAGACCTCGGCGACCTGCCCGTCGAGCGGGTTGAGCAGCAGGCACTGGGCGCCGCGGAAGACCATCGTCCACGGGTCGGAGGTCACCATCGCCGCGTCGAAGCCGGTACGGAACGCGGCGGGCAGCGCGGGCCACTGGCGCTCCAGCGAACGGGCGCCGCCGTCCACCCGGCCGGTTCCCCAGTCGAAGCGGGCCACGCGCCCGCCCCGGACCACGAAACCGGTCTCGCGGGCGCCCGGTTCGGAGACGGTGAAGAAGGCGTCGACGAGGGGCGATGTCATGGGCACGAACGGCTCCCTGTGGTACGCGAGGTGCGGGGGTGGGCGGGGGAGTGGGGTGCTCAGTAGGTGGTGTAGGCGAGCCGAGAAGGCTGGTCCGCATCGATGCGGTGGATGACGGAGGTTCGCCGGGCGGCGACATCGACCACCGCGACAGTCCCCCGCATCAGGACGTAGGCGTACGTTCCGTAGTGGTTGAAGTCCAGGCTGAAGGCCGTGCCGAGGCCGTTCTCGCCGACCGGGACACGCCGCAGGACGGTCTGGTCGGCCGGGTCGGCGACCAGGACCCCTCCGTGTTCCGCTGCGGGAAGACACCACAATTCACGGCCGTCGGGGGTGAGCTTGAGCTGCCGGCACGGCGGGAGCACGCCCTGCCTGTCGACCTCACCGGTGTCCAGATTGAGCGCGCAGGTACCGCGCTCCTGGGCGACATGGGCGATCCGCCCACTCGCGTCGATCGCCACGTCGAGGGGCGCGCCCGCGTCGGGGAGGTTGAAGTGCTGCCGCACCCGCTTCTCGATCAGGTCCACTTCGAGGATGACGTATCGGGCCGGGATGTTGTTCTGCGCAGACCGGAAGGAGCCGACATAGGCCATGTCTCCCTCCGGCGCCAGCACCACGGGTGGTGCGACCGGCCAGTCCGGGTCGAACTCGAGGCCGTCCTTCCCCTCCTCCTGGCTCCCGTCCTGCTGCGGGGGCTGTGCCCCCGGGCCGCCATCCCCTGTCTCAAGCGTGGCGGTGCCGGCGTAGCCGAGGGCGATCGAGTCGACGAAGTGGGGCTCGGACGCGACCGCATCGGCGATCGTGAGTGAGTTCCGGTCACCCCGAGGGACGAAGTACATCAGACCGCCGTCCCGGGCGAAGGCCACACGAGCCGCATCCATCCTGGTCCCGCTGTAGTTAGAGCGCTGGCCGGTGGCCATGTCATAACGCGACTGATACCCGTACGGACCTGGCCTGAGGATGTGGATGTACCGGCCGTCGGGGCTGGCCGTCGGCCATCCGTCGCTGGCAGTCTGCAGAGGGCTGCTCACGCCGGTTTCCAGGTCGAGCGCCCGGATGTGGCCGACCAGGCTGGAGACGATCACATGCCCCCGTGTGAAGGCCGGCAGCAGCCCCACCCACGTCGTGTTGTCCACCGGCGCCGCACCCACCTCGATGGTGGTGGTGGCCAGCACGCCCCTGACGTACTCGCCTCCGCGGAAGAGGTAGCAGCTGCCGGTCCCGGGGTCGTACGTGGCCGCGTCGAGCCCGTGGACGAACTCCGGTGCCTTGGCGGCCAGTCCGGTCCATACGTCGGCGATCGGCTTCACCTCGACCGGCGCCGGCACGCGCAGGTCGTAGAGGGCGCACTGGTCGCCGCTGAACAGGTACACCTCGTTGACGCCGGTGCCGGGCAGTGCCGCGTCGACGCCTTGGGCGAAGGCGCCCGGCAGCCCGGGGAAGCGCGCGGCGATGGTGGTGACCTCACTGACCGTGCCGTCCACCGGGTGGAGGCGCAGGCACTGGCCGCCGCGGAACACCCACGTCCAGGGGTTGTCCGCCGGGGTGGTGAGGGCGGCGTCGAAGCCCTGGCGGAACGCCTCCGGCAACTGCGGCCAGCGCCGGCCCAGCGGTACCGCGTCGACGTCGTACATCCGGTCGCCGGTCCAGTTCCAGCGGGCGACCCGCCCGCCCTGTACCACGTGCCCGATCCGGAGTGTCTCCTCTGTGGTGGCGCTGACGACGGTGAAGAACGTGTCGATGTGGTGCCCGGGCATGGGTGACTCCTTGCGTCTGGGCGGTGACGCATCATCTCCACGGCGTGTTCGGAGCGTCAACGGCGTCCATTCCGGTCGTTCCCCCGGAACGACTGAAACCCGTGCGGTCCCCGGCGAGCGCCGGGCGCCGGAATCACAGTGCCCGCGGCGGCCCGGTACCCCGGGCACGTGAGTTTCCGCCCCCCGACGAGGGCCCACTGGCGCGTCCGGCGAAGGGAGTGACCCGGGGTACGCGTCTCCGCCGACACCGCACCCGGAAGGCGAAGAGGTGTCAAGGGACAGCGGCGGGGACGTCGCACCGGGCGCTCCTGAACTTGGCCTGAACGCATGTGCTTCCGCCATAATCGCGAGAACGGACACCGCACCGGACAACCTGTCGAGGCATCGCGAGCAGCCGCCCGGTCCCGGAAGCGGTGTTCGCTCCCCGAGACCGCGCGATCTGCCGGAACGACGAGAGCCAAAGGGCCCCGAGCAGCCGGCCGCAGGCGGCCTGGCTCGTTCATCGGTACGGCTGGTGGGGTCGTCGAATGCGCAGCAAGACCGCCGTGCCGGGGCACACATCGTGCGCCGGGGCGTGCCCGAGTGCTCCGGAGACATCCGCGAACGCCTCTAACCGGTATGCAATGGGGCGGATCCGGCATCTCGCCCGGGTAGTCCAAAGGCCGGGCGAGGACGATGAAAGCGGTCCCGCCCGCGAGGCCGCGCTCCGGGGTTCGGGCGGCCCCCACAAGGAGGCTCCCCGTGGCCGCACTGGACAGGATCATCCAGTATGTCGCCGTTCTCGTCGCCGTGTTCACGGGCGTCTACAACATCTCGCTCCTCGTCCTGGGTGTCGTCCTCGCCCGCCGTGCCGACGGTTCACTGCGCGGACAGCTGAGGCCTGCGAACGAGCGGCCCGCCGCACTTCCCGCCGGCTGGAGCGTCTTCGTCCTCGTTCCCTGCCTGAACGAGGAGCGCGTCATCGCCAATACGCTGCGCTGCCTGCTCGACGGACAGCCGGGCGTGCGCGTCGTCGTCGTCGACGACGGCAGCGACGACGGCACCGCACGCATCGTGCACGCCGTCGGCGGCGACCGGGTCGCCCTGGTGCGCAGGACGCCGCCCGCCGCCCGGCAGGGCAAGGGCGCAGCCCTCAACGCCGGGCTGCGCACCGTGCGCGAGCGCGCCGGGAAGGAGCGCCTGGACGCGGGCAGGGTGCTGGTGTGCGTGCTGGACGCCGACGGCCGGATGACGCCGGGCGCCGCGAGCCGGGTGACGGAGCGGTTCGCGGACCCGGCGGTGGGCGGGGCGCAGCTGACGGTGCGCATCCGCGGCAGACATCGCTGGGCGCTGCGGTTGCAGGATCTCGAGTTCTGGGCCCTGAGCGCGCTGACCCAGTACGGCCGGACCGCCACCGGCACGGTGAGCATGGGCGGCAACGGCCAGTTCAGCCGGCTCTCCGCCCTCGACAGCGTCGGGCCGCGCCCCTGGTCGGACTCCCTGACCGAGGACCTCGACCTGGGCATCAGCCTCGCGGCCCGGGGCTGGACGGTCACCTCCACCACCACGGCCTTCGTCTCCCAGCAGGGACTGACCAGCCCACGCCGTCTGCTGCGTCAGCGCACCCGCTGGTACCACGGCCACATGAGCGCCATCGGGCGCCTGCCGGAACTCTGGGCCCGGACCGCCGTCGGCCTCCCGGGCCGCCTCGAACTCACCGGCTACCTGCTCAGCCCGTACCTCGCCACCCTGCCCGCCTCGGTCGTCCAGCACTACACGCTCCTCCGTGTGCTGTGCGGGGCCGGCACCGGGCTGCTTAGCCCCGTGTCCGGTCCGCCGTGGCTGAACCTCCTGCTCCTGCAGTCGCTGCCCTTCACCGCCTTCCTGGCTTCGGCGCTGCTCTACTGGCGCCGTACCGACGACCTGCCGGCCTGGAAGGCGGTCTGCTGGGCTCCCGCCGTGATGGTGTGCATGTACCTCGGTTTCGCGGCCGGTTGGCGGGCGCTGTGGCAGATCAGCACCCGGCGCGGGCACTGGGCCAAGACCGAACGCGCGGTGGAGGCGCCCGTCACGAACGAGGTGCCCGCGACCGCCCGGGAAACCAGTGGCGATCCGCCCTGAAGGGGCATCAGTCAGGGCCCGTCGACGAGCCCGTGCGGCGGGTGCCCCGAGTGACCGGCGGCGGTGTGCGATGGACCGCCGGCGCTCAGAGCGCCCGGTCCGCCGCCCACAGCGGCAGGTGTTCGAAGAAGTCCACCGCCTCCGGCCGCCACCGCGACCGCCAGCCGGCGGCCTCGGCGGAGGCCGTTCCGGCGAGTCGGCGCAGATCCGAGCGGACGCGGTCGTCGACGCCGTGGCGGCGGGCGATGTCGCGGACGCGCTCGACGGTCGCGGGCGGGCAGCCGGGGTCGCCCAGGGCCCGTTCGATCACCGCCCGTTCCGGTCCGGTGGCCGCCGCCAGGGTCGCGTTGAGCACGTAACTGCGGCGCCCCGCGCGGAGATCGGAGCCGGCGGGCTTGCCGACGACCTCCTCGTCCCCGAAGAGGTCCAGGTAGTCGTCCCGCAGCTGTCCCAGGACGCCGACGGGGGCCGCGTAGCGGCACAGCCGCTCGTCGTGTGCCGACAGGTCCTCGCCCGCGACGAGCAGGCCCATCCGCAGGGGCGCGAGGATCGAGTAACGCGTGCTCTTGTAATCGGTGACGGTGTCCAGAAGACCGGTGACGTCCGGCGCTTCGGCGCCGGGCCGGGGGAGGAAGTCCCGTTCCAGGTCCATGACCTGGCCGACGACCGTGTCCGCCGCGGCGCGCGTCTGGACGTCCACGAGCTCCTGTCGCAGCTCCGCCGGAACCGGTGCCTCCAGCAGCACCCGGACGGACAGGAAGGCGGCCAGGTCCCCCACGAGCAGGGCCAGGCCCAGGGCCGTCCGCTCGTGTTCCGGGAAGTCGCGGCGGTAGGCGTAGTACGTCGACGGGCCGCCGCGGCGCGTCGGCGCGTCGTCGATGATGTCGTCGTGGACGAGGCCGTGCGTCTGGAGCAGTTC
Source organism: Streptomyces sp. NPDC049577 (assembly GCF_040675635.1). Taxonomy (NCBI): domain Bacteria; kingdom Bacillati; phylum Actinomycetota; class Actinomycetes; order Kitasatosporales; family Streptomycetaceae; genus Streptomyces; species Streptomyces sp. NPDC049577. The sequence continues at coordinate 9,475 of NZ_JBFAPH010000089.1, read as the reverse complement.
GATGCTCAAAGCCGCCTCCGCGAGCCCCGGAACGTCGTCGTCCGGGGTCACCAGCCGCGCCCCTTCGTGGAGCAGCGCCACCCGCAGCCGCTTTCCGCCGCGCAGGGAGAGGTCGCGGAGGAGTTCGAGGGCGCGTGGGGTGAACCGACTCGCCGGCGGTGCGCCGGCGTCCGCCGCCAGCGCGTCGAAGTACGCCGTGAAACGGGAGTCGAACCGCCGTTGGTGCGCCGCGAGGCGGGCGAGGGTCGCGGCGGTGAGCTTGTCGTCCATGACGGCCATTCTCCCGGGGCAGGGGAGCGGTGCCGCCGGCCGGGGAGGGGCCGCCGCTTATGGCCGTCCGTGAGCCGTACTGCAAAGCGAACATATGCAGGGGCACACTTTGCCGCTCCGTGAAACCGGATCGGATCCGGAGATTATCAAGCAGTAAAGCCGGCGCATTCCCGGCGTGTACGGGTGGATCGGTCAGCCGTGTTTACGGAAGACGCTGAACGGCGACGGGAGATGGGCCGCCGCTGGTCTTCTCCGAGCCGTCGAGGGCGGCCAGGAGAGCGTCGGGAGCCGTCCCGGCGGGGCGCGCGGGGCAGCGTGCCGGGCGGGGACCGGGTCAGCGGTTGCCCCGGCTCCCCGAGAAGGTGAATAAGATTATCGGCAAGCGCCACGCGAGGGGATTGCTGTATGAGTACGACGAATTTTCGTCACGACCGTTTCTCCTACTACGCCGATGTCTGCGAAGGACGCAGTCCAGAGCGTCCCAGGGCGCTGTGGCGTACTTCGGCGGACACCGGCACGTGGGAGTACTGGTCCACGATCGACTGGGCGTGGCGTCAGGCCGGCGAACGCCGCGTGGTGACCTCGGCCCCTGCTCGCGAGGACCTGGCGCCCCTGGACGAGGAGGCCGCGGAGCGGCTGCAGGCGGACCGGCAGGGGTGGGTGGAGTACTGGGTGTCCTACACCGAAGAGCCCGGTCCCCGGTTCGTCTTCCACAGTGTGATCAGGAGGAGGTTCAGCCCGGAAGGCGTGAAATGCGAGTTCTCGAATTCCCACCTGTTGTGGGAGCAGACCGGAATCCTCACCGAGGAGGCGGGCGAGGACTGGGGAATCCTGGCCACCCCGGCAGAGGCTGACGGCGTCCTGCACGAGCTCAAGGGGCGCCCGGGCATCACCGAGCTCGGCGAAAGCGGCCCGCATTCCCCGCGCCCGTTCGACTCCTTCCGCTACTTCATCACCGGGGACGACCCGGAGGACCCGTGGGGGCTGTGGCGCCTCGACGGAGACGGCCGCTGGCAGCACTTCTCGGCCCTGGAGTGGGGCTGGTTCCCCGAGTTCTGGGGCGACGATTTCACGGTGGTCCTCGGCGTGAAGCTGAAGAGCTCTCCTCAGGAACCCGCCGCGGCCAAGTCCATGACGGAGATCGATGCCGAGCACGCCCGGAAGCTGGAGGCGAGGCGCGACATCTGGGTGACGGACCACTGGCTTTACTGGCTCTGCGACGACGAGCACGCCAAGGGCAAGCCGCCCGCTGGAATAGCCCGCCGGCGACGGGACGCGCGGTCGTCCCATGACGAGCTGTTCTCCGGCGAGGGCACGTGGGTGGGTGACACCGACCTCGTGCGCCGTTTTCCCGACCACCGCGAGACCAGGTACCCCTGGATCGAGAAAGTGGATCGCGCCACGGCCGAGCAAGCCATCGCCGAACTCTTCGGCCTGACCGGCGTCATCGAGCCGTGAACCAGGGTGCGAGCCGGTGCTGGACACCGGCTGCCCATGGACAACGGTGGCTGGACTGATCGACGGTCCCCGGCTGCGGACGGCATTGCGCCACACACGGATTGGTGACCCGGTGCCCTTCTGAGCGCCGTACGGGCCAGTGCGGGCCCGCTGTTCGATCGAGGATCCTGCGCTGCCGCGCGGGCTCCGCCTCCGTCGTGTTGACCACAGGCTCGGCACCTCAACCACGACAGGAGAATTCATGCCCACCAAGACGCTGCAGATTCCCACCGCGGACGGCCAGGCCGATGCTTTTGCCGCCTTCCCCGTCCACGGCGAGCAGCACCCAGGGGTGCTGATGTACGCGGACGGCTTCGGCATCCGGCCCGCGCTGCGGGAAATGGCCCGCGAACTGGCCGGGCACGGGTACTACGTGCTCGTCCCCAACCTCTTCTACCGGCACGGCCCGGCACCGGTGATCGAACTTCCCGAGCACATCGGAGAAGAGGCCCGGCCCGCAGTCTTCGCCCAGCTGATGCCCTTGATCGAGGCGCACACCGCCGACCGTGTCCTGCGAGACGCCGACGCCTACCTCAGGTTCCTCACTGCTCAGCCCGAGGTCAGCGCCGGACCGGTCGCGGTGACCGGCTATTGCATCGGTGGCCTCCTGGCGACGCGCACCGCCGCGGCCCACCCCGGCCGGATCGCCGCCCTCGCCGCATTCCACGGCCCGGTGGGAGCCGACGGACCCGGCAGCCTTTCCACGCTCACCGCCGAGGTCCACTTCGGCCATGCCGAGAGCGACTTGACGCCCGAGGCTCTCGACGAGCCCAACAAAACCCTGGACGCGGCGGGTGTCGGCTACACCTCCGAGATCTATCCCGGCACCGCCCACGGGTTCACCATGTCCGACACCGATGCCTTCGACCCCGCCGCACTGCGGCTTCACTGGGACCGTCTGCTGCCCCTTCTCGGCCGCACCCTGACCAGAAGCTGAGGCGCTCCGGCGCCAAGCCTCTGAACACGACGCGGACCGCTCACCAGCCGAACGTCCGGCAGCTGCTCGTACCGCCCCTTCGCCTGGGCGCGACGGATCACCACGGCACGAGACGACTTCACGTAGCCCTCGATCCCGCCGACGACCGGGGCAGCGACGCAGAACGTCCGCGGCCTCTCCGACTGCGTCACCGCCCGCGCCAGCAGGCCCGGATAGTACCGCCCGCCCGGGAGGGTGACGTTGAAGTTGAGCGCGAACACGGCGACGAGGGCCAGCAGCACGATGGGCACCCGCAGCCCCGGGGCCGATCTGATGGCCAAGAGCCCTTCCCGGGCGCCGGTGCAACAACCCTGGCGGCGGCAGCTCTGATCTTGTCGTTGTCGCGGCACACCCGGCACTGAACCACCGCGAGTTGAGGGCCTTGCGCCGTACGCAACGACGAGGCTGGGCAGCCAAGGGTGGCGCCTTGCCCATGGGCGCAAGCACTCGGAGCTGCGGCCGCACCAAGAAGGCCGCGGTTGCACCGTGGCCGCAGCGGCTGACCGGGTTCGCCGCCGTCCTGCGGGCCGGGCCTGCGGCTCCGGCCGCTGCTCAGCGTTCGCGGAAGCCGCCGAGGAAGCGGCGGAACACGCCGCCCTCCCGGGGCAGCGGGGCGGACGGCGGGGGAGCCGTGGGCCTCTCGCGGGCGATCGGCTGGTCGTAGTCAGCCCGGACGATCGCGTCGACGGTCTGGTCGACGTCGAAATCCTCGGAGCCCTCGATGCACGGCACGAAGCCGACCAGGACGCCGTCCCGCATGACCTGAGCTTCCAGGCCGGCGGTGTCGTCGGTGTCCCAGACCGCCTCACGGCCGTCGCGCAGGACCACCCGCACGCCGATCTGGTAGACGCCTTCACGGGCCAGGTAGGCATCCGTGCCCCGCTGCCGCAGCACGTCCACGACGCGAAGCGCCCGCTTCTCGTCCATACGGCCACAATAACGCCGAGGGCGCTCGCGCGGCGGCCTGACCCCAGGCTGCACCTGGCCAGCGAACAGCGGCAAAAGCCGATGCCGATCGATGCCGATCGTCATCACGGGCCGCATCAGCGTTCCCCGCCCGGGGCCGGGCAGGCCCCCGCACCCGGCCGAGCCGGGTCCGCGCGGACGAGGCCTACGCCTCCCGCAAGAACCGCGCCTACCTGCGCAGGCGTGGCATCCGCTGCACCACCCCGGACAAGGCCGACCAGGCCCGCAACCGCAGGAAACGTGAGGCGACCGTCCTTGTCGCGGCCGTCGACGAGTGGCTGTGACCACTCACACGGCGCGCTCCATGCACACCAGTTGATCCCGCTCGTCCCACGACTCGGTGACGGTGAAGCCGAGCCGCTCATACAGGGCGATGGCGCCTGCCCGCCACTGCCACACCGACAGCCGTACCGTGCTGACGCCGCCGTCCGCGGCATGCTCAAGCGCGGCGCTGACCAGGCCGGACGCGATGCCCTGGCCCCGGGATGCCGGAGCCGTCCACAGCCTCTTGACCTCGCACCGCCCGCCGACGGGAGCGGTCACCACCAGGCAGCCGACGACGCTGTCCCCGCTCAACGCGACCAGCACGAGATCGTCGGCAAACGCGGCTCGCGGGTCCAGGACCTCTGCCCGGTAGCGGTCGGGCAACCGGTCCGCATCAGCGACGGCCTCGCCCTTCTCGGCCTGCGTCTGCAGATGGTAGGCCGCCAGCAGCGCGGTCAGCCCGTCCTGAACGGAAGGGCCCTGACCTGGCCAGCGGACGATGACAACCTCATGTTGATCAGTCATGCCGCCAGCATCACATGCCGGATGTCAGGACCCTGACGAGCACCTTGGTCTGCTTTCGATACCCGCTTGGGCCGGGAAAAGACGGCCGGCTGCTCCCGCCGGTTGCTCGGCAACCAGGGCCGAGGGCCCACCCTCGAGGCGTTCTCCGGCTGCGTGCGCGACGCGGCCATGCGTCCGACGGGGGTTCCGCCAGGGGCCTGACGACCTGCGCACGTGGGATTCCTATTGGTCGCGCTCCGTCAAGAACGGTGCCTCATGGGTGGAAGTCCAAGGGCAGGCGCCTTTTTCCAGCTCGTCATGCGGGCGAAGGTGTGCTCGACGCGGGCGCGGACCTTGCGGTGGGAGGTGTTGTGTTCCTCTTTCCAGGCCGGGAGTTCAGCCCGGCCGCGAGCGAGGCCAGACTGTTCTCCTCCAGCCCGTGCTCACCGGGCCTCGCAGATCAGGGGGCTCGTGGTGTTCGCGGAGGGGTTACTTCGGTGGAAGTGCGGCGGCAGCTCTCCGGCCCAGGTGCAGCCAGTCGTCCAGGACATCGTCGTCGAGGACCTCCCCTGCCACCAGCACCCACCCCTTCGAGATCCGGCCGCGGAACTCGTACGGCCGTGCGCCGGGCTGGGCGAGGGCCTGCGGAGTGTCGTCCGGGGCGACGCGCACCAGCAGGTCGTCGCCGACCACGCCGACCGCCGTGTTCCCCCGCACCGTGAAGACGAGCCCGCCGAACATCTTCTTCGCGACGACCGCGTCGGTCTCCTCCAGCAGCTCCCGAACCCGTTCCGCCAGCACCTCGTCGTACGCCATGGTCTCACGGTACTCACGCGTCACGGCGCCCGCCCGCGCACTCCCACCACGAGCCGTATAGGACATTCCCTGCCCTACATGCTCGTTACGGTCGGCTTCAGAGGGCGGAAACCGCCCCAGCCGCCCCACCACAGGAGAGGACCATGGCCGACACGCATGCCGACAACAGCACCCCGAGCGGCAAGGTCCTGTCGCACGCGATCTGGGCCGAGGACGGACGCCGGCTCGCGGAGTTCTACGCCGCCGCCCTCGGCGCGCAGGTCTCCGAGCCGTACCGGGACGAGGACGGCAACCCGGCGGCCTTCCCCGTATGGGTCGGCGACAGGATGTACGTCTTCTGGTCCGCGACGTCGTTCAAGGCCCCCACCTGGCCCCAGGACGAGCTCCCCTTCCACATGGACATCAGGTTCGACGACGTCGAGGCAGCCGAGAAGCAGCTCCTGGAGCTGGGCGCCACCAAGCCCGCCCATCAGCCGGGCGGGGACCACTGGACCGTCCTGCTCGACCCCTCCGGCCAGCCCTTCTGCATCAGCCGCACCCGCTGACAGCCCCAGCCGCTCACAGCGGCCGCTCTCACCAGGACGGCGTCCCCCGGAGTGCACCCCTGCCCCGACCGGCGGACAAAGGAACCGCGAGGTGCCCGGCGCACAGCCTCCCTGCGCGCGTGCCCTGGTGAAGGCCGCACCCTGACCATGGAGGATTCATGCCGTTCGCTCCCTGTCTGAGTGTCAAGGACACCGCGGCCAGCGTCGCGTTCTACAAACAGCTCGGTTTCGACGTCGATTCCAGCACCGCCCGCCCCGGCGACGACATCCACATGCTGCTCTACCAGGGCGGATTCTGCGCCATGCTCTACAGCAACGCCGACCTGAAGAACTGGCTGCCCGTCCTGGCCGACACCCCCATCGGCTTCGCCGGCATGTTCTACCTGGGCGTGGACGACTTCGACGGCGCCCACGACCGCATCTCCCGGTACGCCGAGATCGTCAAGGACATCGACACCGACCACACCGGCCAGCGCATCTTCTACTTCCGCGACCCGGACGGCTACGTCGTCGGCATCAACGACCAGGCCGCCTTCCAGGCCAGCGACCTCGGCAAATACGCCTGAACCGGGCCCCGGGCAACAGAAAGATTCAGAGTCATGAACAGCCACAAGCTCGTGCACGAGTGGGCCAACGCCTACAACGACCAGGACTTCGACCGGTTCGGGGAGCTGTACACCGACGACACCGCCTACGAGTGCGGGCCCTTCGGGCTCGCTTTCACCGGCCGGGACGCCTTTGTGCGCCACCTGAGGGAGTACGCCGGCGCCGTTCCCGACCGGAAGTTCACCATCGAGCGCGTCATCGCCGACGGGGACGCCATCGCCGTCGAGTTCGGCTTCGCGGGAACCAGCGCCGGGGTACACCCGGGCCTGCCTCCGGCGGGAGAGCCGGTCACCGCCCGCTTCTGCTCGGTCCTTCAGCTGCGCGAGGGCCGGATCGCCTCGCAGACCGACTACCTCGGCGGACAGTGACCTCCCCCCTGAAGGCACAGACGCGGCTTCGGGTACCCGCCGGCCCGTAGCCCCGGTCGTTCATCAGCGCGGGCGCCGGCCGGGAAACCGGCCATGACCGGGCACCTTCAGGATTCCCCCGGCTCGAAGCGCGGTCCGGCGCCCCCGTCCGGGGGCCTCGCCCTGGGAACGCCCGGCTGTGTCCCGGCGGGCGGCCTGCCCCCATCGCCACGCCAGCACGAAAGACGGCACCGAATGAATCCCGACGACGTCGCGGCATACGCCCTGGGCCTGCCCGAGGTCAGTGAGGAAGAGCCATGGGGCCCGCACCGGCCCGTCTACAAGACCGGCGGCAAGATCTTCGCCACCCTCGCGGCGGCCAACAGCTCCCGGCCCGACCGGCTGAGCGTGAAGTGCGAATCCGCCCTCGCCCTGCATCTGTACGAGCAGTACCCCGCGGTACGCCCCGGGTACGGGTACCAGGGCCCCCGATGGCACTGGATCACCATCCATCTGGACGGCACCGTCCCTGACGAGGAGCTCGCCGAGATGATCAGTCACTCCTGGCAGTGCGTAGTGGACGGCCTGCCCCGCACCGCGCGCGACCGGTTGCGCGAGCTCCACCGCGATCAGGCCCGGCCTCCCGCATGGAGCCGGGCGGACAGACCGGCACCGCCCTGACCGTTCGACGGCTACGTATTGCGTCGCAAGCGCGCTCGCGTCCGGCAGGTCGTCATCGGAGCCACAGCCGGATCGCGGCGAGGACGGCCGTGCCGGCGCCCGCTCCGCACACCCGCTGTCCGCCAACCCCGGGAGACGGCGCAGCGCGTCGAAGGGGAGGAGCGACCGGGGTCACCAGGAGTTGCTCCACCCGGCTGTGCTGGAATACGAGTCAAGCAGGTCCACCACGAAGACCAGGGTCGAGCCCGGCGGGATCAACGGCGAGGGCGACTGATTGCCGTAGCCGAGACGCGGGGGAACGATGATCTCGCGCCGGCCGCCGACCTTCATCCCCCTCACCCCCCGGTCCCAGCCCTTGATGACCCTGCCACTGCCCAAGGCGAACTTGAACGGCTCGCCCCGGTCCCAGGAGGCATCGAACTCCTTCCCGGTCTCGAAGGTCACCCCGACGTAGTGGACCCTGACCACCATGCCCGGCTCCACCTCGGCCCCGTCCCCGACGACCAGGTCCCGGATGGTCAGCTCGGCAGGAGCGTCACCTTCCGGAACATTGACCTCGGGCTTCGTCAGTTCACTCATTGCAGCCTCATCATTCTCCGTCGAAAGCCCCCGCACGGACCAGCCGGACACGTGGGCACCACATGCAGCAGATGGTCACGCTACCGAGAACGCCGATTCCCGGAGCGCACCGAATCCGGCGGCCATACGTGATGATCTTTCGCATAGCCGATGAACGCGACCCCGCACGCACGGGTCACGCGGCAATCGCCCGAACGAGACGAGGCGCAGACGGCTGCCCGGCACGCTGCGCCTGTCCCGAGACTGCGTTGGTTGCGCAAGGCTGATATTGGTCCGTGACTGCTCCGGAAGCCTTGATCAGACGGATGGGCAAGCTGGGTCGAAGCATCTCGACAGGGCAAGCGGCATGCAGCTCGGCCCCCAACCTCGCCGTTTGGTGGCCTTCTTGCTCGCTCAGAAGAAGCCCAGCTTCTTCGGGGAGTACGAGACGAGGAGGTTCTTCGTCTGCTGGTAGTGCTCCAGCGCCGCCTTGTGTCCCTCCCTCCCGATCCCCGACTGCTTGTACCCACCGAAGGCGGCGTGGGCCGGGTAGCTGTGGTAACAGTTCGTCCAGACGCGGCCTGCCTGGATGGCGCGGCCGGCGCGGTAGGCCGTGGTGCCGTTGCGGGTCCAGACGCCGGCGCCCAGGCCGTAGGAGGTGTCGTTGGCGATGGAGATCGCGTCGTCGAAGTCGGTGAAGGACGTGACGGCGACGACCGGGCCGAAGATCTCCTCCTGGAAGACGCGCATGCGATTGTCGCCCTCGAAGACCGTGGGCTGGACGTAGTAGCCGCCGGCGAGCTCGCCGGGGAGTTCGGCGCGCATGCCGCCGGTGAGGACACGGGCGCCCTCGTCGCGGCCGATGTCGAGGTAGGAGAGGATCTTCTCCAGCTGCTCCCGGGAGGCCTGGGCGCCGGTCATGGTGTCGGTGTCGAGGGGGTGGCCGGGGAAGACGCGGTCGGTGCGGGCGAGGGCGGCGTCGAGGAAGGTCGCGTAGTGGCCGCGCTGGATGAGCGCGCGGGAGGGGCAGGTGCAGACCTCGCCCTGGTTGAGCGCGAACATGGTGAAGCCTTCGAGTGCCTTGTCGAGGAAGTCGTCGTCGGCGGAGGAGACGTCGTCGAAGAAGATGTTGGGGCTCTTGCCGCCGAGTTCCAGGGTGACCGGCTTCAGGTTCTCCGCGGCGTACCGCATGATCAGCCGCCCCGTCGTGGTCTCGCCCGTGAAGGAGATCTTGGCGACGCGGGGGCTGGAGGCGAGCGGCTTGCCGGCCTCGGGGCCGAAGCCGTTGACGATGTTGACGACGCCGGGCGGGAGCAGGTCGGAGACCAGGTCGAGCCAGACGTGGATGGAGGCGGGGGTCTGCTCGGCGGGTTTCAGGACGACGGTGTTGCCGGCGGCGAGCGCGGGGGCCAGCTTCCAGGCGGCCAGCAACAGGGGGAAGTTCC
>NZ_JBFAPH010000088.1:0-19664 GCF_040675635.1 Streptomyces sp. NPDC049577 | reverse complement strand
CCAGGAAGCCCTCGCGCGGCGGGAGTCCGAGCACCTCGGTGCGCCAGCGCGCGAACATATCGGCGAGCGCGCCCTTGATGGGGTTGTCGTTCGCCTTCCGGTGCTGTTCCAGGTTGTCGGGGCGTTCGTCGAACGTGCCGACCTGGGCCGGATAGCGGGCCGAGGCGACGAAATGCGGGTAGAGGCTGGCCAGGACGTGCGGCACGCCCAGCTTTTCGGCGATCTGGTGGATCGCCTGCCGGGACGAGTGCGAATGGATGACGACGTCCGCGCCGCCGGCGGCGGCGTCCCACATGTCCTGGAGCATCAGCGGATAGAGCCGGGGATACACCTCCCTGAAGATGCGTTCCCGCTCTTTCTGGTACGCGTCCGTCGACTTCTCGTTGTGGACCAGGATCTGCCGGACGTCGGGCCGTGAATGCAGTTTCACGCCCTCGTCGTTGATCGGCGCGAAGTCGATACCGTATTCGGCGACCCAGTCGCCGTACATGCGCGGGCCGGCCAGGGTGGCGGAGTGCCCGGCCTGTTTCAGGGCGTGGGCCAGCGCCAGATAGGGCTGCATATCCCCACGGGTGCCGTGGGAATATATCAGTGCTTTCACGGCCGGTCCTTCCGTCGCTGCGGTGTGAAGCAGCCGTCAAGTTAGTGCCGCGGCAAGCGCTTTGCCTGGAGCGTTTCTGGACGGCGGAAGCTGCCTCTTGCGCGTTCCCGGCCGCGCGGAAAAGGGTGGTGTCCCTGACTATGCGCACGGGAGGCTCCCCATTGAAGGCAGGCCCCATTGAAGACAGGACAGTGAGGGCACGGCAGTGAAAGCACTCGTCTACGCTTATGGAAACCGGGGAGACGTCCAGCCGTATGTCGCGCTGGCGCACGCCCTGAACAGGGCGGGCCACGAGGCCGTGCTCGCGGCGCCCCGGCTCTTCGCGCCGCTGGCCGCCGCGTACGGCGTCGCGTTCGCCCCGCTGGACGACGCGGCGGTGCGGATCCGCTCGCGCGCCGACATCCGCCGGCTCCAGGTGAACAGCGACCGGCCGACCGCCGAGCACGACCGGGAGCGGGCGGCGATCCGCGAGCGGATGCTGCCGCTCTACACGGCCGTGCTGGACGACCTGTGGGCGGCGGCCGCGGCGTGCCGGCCCGACGTCGTCGTCCACTCGCACGCCTTCCGCGAGGCGATCCCGCAGATCGCCGAGAAGCTCGGCGTCCCGCACGTACTGGGCGCCCTCTACCCGAACTTCGTCGTCTCGCGCGACTACCCGGCCTTCGGCGATCTCTCGGGGGTGTTCTCCGACCGCGAGGACCTCAGCCGCACGGACGTGCGGACCGTGCTGCCGCCGGGCGCCGTCGAGGCGGTCGCCCACTGGCGCGAGCACACCCTGGGGCTGCCGCCGCGCGAGGACGCGCTGGACTTCCGCCATCGCGCCGACGGCTCACCCACGCCCGTGCTGCACTGCTTCAGCCCGCACGTGATCCCGCCCGGCTCGGACTGGCCCGAGTGGGTCGGCACGCACGGGTTCTGGCATCTGCCGCCGGCGCCCGGCTGGCAGCCGCCCGAGGAGCTGACGCGCTTCCTGGCGGCGGGCGACAAACCCGTCTTCGTCGGCTTCGGCAGCGCGGTCGGCACGGACCCCGAGCAGACGGCGCGCATCACGCTGGAGGCGATCCGGCTGAGCGGCTACCGCGCGATCGTCGTCGCCGGCTGGGGCGCGCTGGACATCGACAGCCCCCCGGACGACGTCCTGGCCCTCGACGACGTCCCCTACGGCTGGCTGCTGCCGCGTGTGCGCGTGGCCGTCAACTCCGGCTCGCTCGGCGCCCACAACTGCGCGCTCACGGCCGGCGTCCCGCAGGTGATCTGCCCGTTCGAGGTGAACCAGCTGATGTGGGGCGGCCATCTGCACCGGCTGGGCGTGGCGCCGCCGCCCGTCAAGCAGCGCGAGCTGACCGCCGAGGCGCTGGCCGGGGCCATCCGCACCGCGGCCACCGACCCGGCGATGGCGGCCACCGCCGCCCGCCTCGGCGCGGAGCTCGCGCGGGAGGACGGCGCCGCCGGGGCGGTCGCCTTCTTGGAGAGCCTGATGCCGGAAGGGGCACGGACATGACAGGCGTCATCACGGCGCGACCCACCGCGGCACGACGCGCCACCGATCAGGACCTGCGGGCCCGGCTGGCGCGTTCCGCGCAGTGTGCCGAATCCCCGGTGAGCGGCACCGGGGCCCTCTTCGAGTGGCTCGCCGAGCGGCGGCTGAAGCAGACACAGGCCGTCACGCGCGTGCGCTTCGACGAGCTGGACCAGTGGGGCTTCGACCCGGTCACGGGCGACCTCCGGCACCGCAGCGGCCGCTTCTTCTCGGTGCACGGCCTGCGGGTGCGCTCGGACTTCGGCGCGGTGCCCGAGTGGCACCAGCCGATCATCAACCAGCCGGAGTTCGGCATCCTCGGCATCGCGATGCGCGACTTCGACGGCGTACCGCACTTCCTGATGCAGGCCAAGTCCGAGCCCGGCAACGTCAACGGGATGCAGCTCTCCCCCACCGTCCAGGCCACACGCAGCAACTTCACCGGTGTGCACGGCGGTTCGGCCGTCCCCTACCTGGACGCCTTCCGGGCGGCCGAGCCGGGCCGGGTCGTGGCCGACGTCCTCCAGTCCGAGCAGGGCTCGTGGTTCCTCCACAAGCGCAACCGCAACATGGTGGTCGAGGTCGGCCCCGGCGTGGAGGCCGGCGAGGACTTCCGCTGGCTGACCCTCGGCCAGCTGCACACCCTGCTGAGCGTCGAGAACCTCGTCAACATGGACGCCCGGACCGTGCTGTCCTGCCTGCCCGACTGGACGGCGGACGACGAGGGCCCGGCCCTGCACACCGGCCGGGAGATCCGCTCCTGGCTCACCGGCCGGCGCGCCGAGCACGAGGTGACCGTCGAGCGGCTGCCGCTGAAGGACGTCACCGGCTGGCACCGCACGGCCGACGCCATCTCCCACGAGAGCGGCCGGTACTTCAGCGTCGTCGCCGTCGACGTCGGCTCGCACAGCCGCGAGGTGCCCGCCTGGTCGCAGCCGCTGCTCCAGCCGCACGGACACGATCTCGCGGCGCTGCTGGTCAAGCGGATCGACGGGGTGCCGCACGCGCTGATGCGCGCCCGGGTGGAGCCGGGCTTCCTCGACGTGGTCGAACTGGGCCCGACCGTGCAGTGCGCGCCGGAGAACCACGCGCATCTGCCGGCCGGCCAGCACCCGCCGTACCTGGGCTTCGTCCTGGGCCACGACCCGGCCCGCGCGCTGTTCGACACCGTGCTCTCCGAGGAGGGCGGCCGGTTCCACCACGCCCGGACCCGCTACCTCGTCATCGAGGTGGACGACCGTGACCCGGTCGGCGAGGGCCCCGATCTGCGTTGGGTGAGCACCCGCCAGCTCGACGGGCTGCTGGAGTTCGGCCACCAGGTCAACGTCCAGGCCAGGACGCTCGTGGCGGCCCTGCGGGCGGTCCGGTGAGCGCCCCGGGCCCGGTGCGGATCGGAGTGCTCGGCGCGGCCGCCATCGCCGGGCGGCGCGTGCTGCCGGCCATGGCGGCCTGCCCCGGCGTCGAGGTGGTGGCCGTGGCCGCCCGCGACGCCGGGCGCGCCCGCGCCTTCGCCGACCGGTTCGGCTGCGCCGCCGCCCCCGGCTACCGGGAGCTGCTGGAACGCGAGGACGTCGAGGCCGTCTACGTGCCGCTGCCCAACGCGCTGCACCACGAATGGACGGTCCGCGCCCTGGAGGCCGGCAAGCACGTGCTGGTGGAGAAGCCGATGGCCACGACGGCGGCCGGGGCGCGCGAACTGACCGCCCTCGCGGCACGCTCGAACCTGGTGCTGCGGGAGAACTTCATGTTCCTCCACCACCCGCGTCACGACGCCGCCGCCGCCCTGGTCGAACAGGGCCGGATCGGCGAACTGCGCGCCCTGCACGCCGCGTTCTGCATCCCGCCGCTGCCCCGGGACGACATCCGGTACGTGCCGGAGCTCGGCGGCGGCGCGCTGCTGGACGCGGGCGTGTACCCGCTGCGGACGGCGATCCGCTTCCTGGGCCGCGGCCTCACGGTGACCGGCGCGACCCTGCGCACCCGCGCCGGGGACGGGCTGGAGCTCTCGGGCCAGATCCTGCTGGCCGCGGAGTCGGGGGCGCTGGCCTCGCTCGACTTCGGCTTCGAGCACAGTTACGCGGCCCGCTACGCCCTGTGGGGCAGCCGGGCCCGGATCAGCACGGAGCAGGCCTTCAGCCCGCCGGCGGAGCTGCGGCCGGTGCTGCTGCTGGAGGAGCAGGACCACACCGAACAGTTCGTCCTGCCGGCCGCCGATCAGTACGGGCGCTCGGTCGCGGCCTTCGCGGCCGCGGTGCGGGCCGGGGAGAGCGGCGGCCCGGAGGAGGAGCGGTGGCGCGCCGACGCCGTGGCCACGCTGGAGCTGGTGGACGCGGTCCGCGAGCGGGCCGTACGAGTGCCGTGCGACTGAGGTGGCAGAAGAAGAGCGCCGAGGGCGCCCGGGCCGTCAGGCCCGGGCGCCCTCGCGCTGTGCGGCGTAGTGGGCGAGGCACGCCTCGTACGAGGGGAGCACGCCCAGCCGTTCGGCCTCGGCGAGGCTCGGTGCCGCGGCGTCCTTCTCGGACAGCAGCGGCGTGATGTCCGACGGCCAGTCGATGCCCAGCTCGGGGTCGAACGGGTCCAGGCCGTGCTCGCGCTGCGGGGCGTACGGCTGTGAGCACAGATACATGACGGTGGCGTCGTCGGTCAGGGCCATGAAGCCGTGCCCGAGCCCCTCCGCGAGGTACAGGGAGCGGCGGTTCGCGTCGTCGAGGCGCACCGCCTCCCACTGCCGGTAGGTCGGCGAGCCGGTGCGCACGTCGACGACGACGTCGAGGACGGCGCCGCGGACGCACTGGACGTACTTGGCCTGGCCCGGGGGCACGTCAGCGAAGTGGACGCCGCGCAGCGTGCCGCGCCGGGACACCGTCCAGTTGGCCTGGGCCAGGCGCAGCCCGTGGCCGACGGACGCGCGGAACGCCTCCTCGCCGTAGCACTCGTGGAGTTCGCCCCGGTGGTCCGCGTGGACGACCGGCTCGTTCACCCAGGCGCCCTCGATGCTCAGGGGACGCATCATGTCTTCTCCTTCTCCGTTTCCGTCGGCATTTCCGTCGGCAGTTGCGTCGCCAGGTCCGTCGCCAGCAGTTCGGGGAGCGCCGCGGCCAGGGCGGCGCGCCAGTCGCGGATCGGCTCGACGCCGGTGGTCGCCCACCGGTCGTGGCCCAGGACGCCGTAGGACGGGCGCGGCGCGGGCCGCCGCAGCGTGGCGCCGGGGACGGGGCGCACCCGGTCCGGGTCGGCGCCGAGCAGCCGGAAGACCTCGCGGGCCAGCCCGTGCCAGGTCGTCGCGCCCGCGCTGGTGCCGTGGTGGACGCCGGGCGGGGCTGCGCCGGCGAGGGCCGCCCGGCCGAGCCGGACCAGCAGGCCGGCGAGGTCGCCGGTCCAGGTGGGCTGGCCGTGCTGGTCGGCGACGACGTCGAGGTGGTCGCGGGTGCGCTCGGCGCGCACGACCCAGCGGACGAAGTTGTCCCGGCCGGAACCGTACAGCCAGGCGGTGCGCACGACGTGGCCGAGGTCCGGCAGGGTGGTGAGCACGGCGTGTTCGCCGGCGAGCTTGGTGCGGCCGTAGGCGTTGCGCGGGCCGGTCGGGTCGTCCTCGCGGTAGGGCCGGCGGGCGTCGCCGGGGAAGACGTAGTCGGTGGAGACGTGCAGCAGCCGGGTGCCGGTGGCCCGGCACGCGGCGGCGAGGTGGGCGGGGGCGTGCCCGTTGAGGGCGAGCGCCGCCTCCTCGTCGGTCTCGGCGGCGTCGACGGCGGTCCAGGCGGCGCAGTTGACCAGCACCGCGGGGCGGTGGGCGGTGACGTACCGCTCCACCGCCCCGCGGTCGGTGACGTCGAGCTCCCCGCTGCCGGGGGCCAGCACCTCGGCGCCGTCCCGGCGCAGCCGGGCCGTGAGGTCACGGCCCAGCATGCCGGTGCCGCCGGTGACCAGCCAGGGCGCGCTCACAGGGCCGCCCGCGCGAGCAGCGGCTCCCACCAGGCACGGTTCTCCCTGTACCAGGCGACGGTCTCCGCCAGGCCGGTGGCGAAGTCCTTGCGCGGCCGGTAGCCCAGCTCGTCGCGGATCCGGCTCCAGTCCACGCAGTAGCGCCGGTCGTGGCCCTTGCGGTCCTCGACGTATTCGACGCTGTCCCAGCCGGCGCCGCAGGCGTCCAGCAGCAGCCCGGTGAGCTCCTTGTTGGTGAGCTCGGTGCCGCCGCCGATGTTGTAGACGCGGCCGGGCGTGCCCGCCGTGCGCACCAGCTCGATGCCCTGGACGTGGTCGTCGATGTGCAGCCAGTCCCGGACGTTCAGCCCGTCCCCGAACAGCGGCACCGTGCCGCCGTCGAGGAGGGTGGTGACGAAGCGCGGGATGAGCTTCTCCGGGAAGTGGTGATGCCCGTAGTTGTTGGAGCAGCGGGTCACCCGGACGTCCATGCCGTGGGTCCGGTGGTAGGACAGGGCTATCAGGTCGCTCGACGCCTTCGACGCGGCATACGGGGAGACGGGCGCGAGCGGCGCCGTCTCGGGCGTGGCCCCGGTGGGCACCGAGCCGTACACCTCGTCGGTGGAGACGTGCACGAAGGTGCCGACGCCGGCGGCCAGTGCCGCGTCGAGGAGGGTCTGGGTGCCCGTCGCGTTGGTGCGCACGAACTCGGCCGCGCCCAGGATGGAGCGGTCGACGTGCGACTCCGCCGCGAAGTGCACCACCTGGTCGTGCCCGGCCATCAGCCGCGCGGCGAGCCGCGCGTCGCAGATGTCGCCGTGGACGAAGGAGAAGCCCGCGTGGTCACGGACCGCGTCGAGGTTGGCCGGGTTGCCCGCGTAGGTCAGGGCGTCGAGCACCGTGACCCGGACGTCACCCGGGCCGTCGGGCCCGAGCAGGGTGCGGACGTAGTGGGAGCCGATGAAGCCCGCTCCCCCGGTCACGAGGATTCTGGTCGTCATGAGGAGATCTGCACCTTGCTGTGGTCGCCGAGGATGAGCCGGTGCGCGGCCGGGGCCCGGGGGGCCGGGGTGACCTCGACGCTGCGGCCGATCAGGGACGCCTCGACCCGGCGTACACCGGTGATGGACGAGCCGGGCAGCACGATCGAGAACTCGATCTCGCTGTCCGTCAGGCGGCACTCCTGTGAGATGGAGGTGAACGGTCCGACGTAGGAGCCGGTGATCTCGGTGCCGGTGCCGATGACGGCGGGGCCCACGATGCGCGAGTCGCGCACCACGGCGCCGGGGGCGATCCGCACCCGGCCGACGATCTCGCTGGCCTCGTCGACGTCCCCGTCGATCCGGGGTTCGACGGTCTCCAGGACGGTGCGGTTGACCTCCAGCATGTCGCCGACGTTCCCGGTGTCCTTCCAGTAGCCGGAGATCGTCGTCGACCGCACGTCGCGCTGCCGGTCGATCAGCCACTGGATGGCGTGGGTGATCTCCAGCTCGCCGCGCCAGGACGGTTCGATGGAACGGACGGCCTCGTGGATGGCGGGGGTGAAGAGGTAGACGCCGACCAGGGCGAGGTCGCTCTTGGGCTTCTCCGGCTTCTCCTCCAGGCCGATCACCGCGCCGTGCTCGTCGAGTTCGGCCACGCCGAAGGCGGTGGGGTCGGGGACGCGGGTCAGCAGGATCTGCGCGTCGGGCCTGGTGGCGCGGAACTCCTCGACGAGGCCGGTGACGCCGCCGACGATGAAGTTGTCGCCCAGGTACATCAGGAAGTCGTCGTCGCCGAGGAAGTCCTGGGCGACGCGCACTGCGTGGGCCAGGCCCAGCGGCGCCTCCTGCGGGATGTAGGTGATGTCCAGGCCGGTGAAGCCGCCGCTGTCGACGGCGGCGCGGATCTCGTCGGCGGTCTCGCCGACGACGATGCCGACCTCGGTGATCCCGGCGTCGGCGATGGCCTCGAGGACGTAGAAGAGGACCGGCTTGTTGGCGACGGGCACCAGCTGCTTGGCCGAGGTGTGGGTGATGGGGCGCAGCCGGCTGCCCGTGCCGCCGGAGAGAACGAGTGCCTTCATGCCCGTTGAGTGCCTCATGTCCAGGACACGACCGTCGAGTCGTCGACGAAGCCGAAGATGCCGGAGAGCGTGGTGCGCCGGCTGTCCGGTGCGGTGTTGGGCTCGACGGCGTGGATGTGGGCGCCGTTGAAGACGTAGATGTCACCGGCGTTGATCTCGACCCACTGGCGCTCGATGCCGTCGAGGGTGTCCATGGGGTAGGGGGAGCCGGTGAGCTCCAGGCCGAGGCGGCGCTTGCTCTCCTCGTCGGGCTGGATGTTCCACAGGGCGAGGCGGCCGCCGTTGCCGTTCTCCAGGCAGATGTTGAGCGCGGTGACGTGGTGGTCCAGCACCCGCTGGATCTCGAAGTCCGCCTGGCCGGGGTGGGTGCACTGCGAGCTGTCCTCGTGCGGGTCGAGGGTGTAGTCGCCGGCGCCGTGCCAGGAACGCAGCAGTCCGCGGCAGGCCTCGCGGCCGTCGTGGGCCGCGCGGCGCACGGTGACGCCCTCCGGGGCGAGGGTCTTGGCCAGGCCCTCGTAGAAACCGGTCAGCGGGTCGTCGGGGATGTCGAGGACCTGCTCCAGGGCCGCGGAGGTCCGCTCGGACTCGTCCAGGTAGTGCCCGGTGGTCTTGTGGTAGTGGTAGGTGCCCAGGTAGTAGCTGGGGGCGATGGTGACGCGCTTCTCGCGGTCCGGGCTGGCCCAGAAGCGCTCGGAGAGCCGGGCGCAGGTGTCCTGGCCGACCACGCCGCGGAAGATGACGCCCGCGCTGACGCCGCGCAGGACGTCGACCACGGCCTGGGGGTCGAAGGTGTGCAGTTCCTTGAAGCGGAAGTAGTCGGCGTCGCCGCTCCAGCCGGTCAGTCGCCGGCCGTCCGCGGCCGGTGTCGCCGTTGCCTCGGCCGTCGTGGTCATGGTGATTGCCTCCAGGTGGTTTCAGCGGTGCGCGGGGGCGGTCGTCAGGGCGTGGGCCACGAGCTCGCAGATCCGGTCGACCTCCGCCGGGGCCACGGCCGGTCCCGAGGGCAGGACGAGCACCCGCTCGGCCAGCGCCTCGGTGCCGGGCAGCGGCAGGGGCGTGTGGACCTCGGACCGTGCGGCGTAGGGGCCCATGCGGTGGCAGCCCGGGTGGAAGTACTTCTGCGCGAAGACGTTCTCGGCGTGCAGGGCGGCGAGCACCCGGTCCCGGTGCACGCCGGTGATCCGTTCGTCGATCTCCATGACGGCGTACTGGTGGTTGTTGCGCTCGCCCGGTCCGGGGGCGCGCAGCCGCACTCCGGGAAGGCCGGCCAGGCCCGCGCGGTAGTGCTCGTGCCGCAGGGTGTTCGCGGCGACGATCTCGTCGATGTGCTCCAGGGCCGTCAGGCCCATGGCGGCGGAGATCTCGTTCATCTTGGCGTTGGTGCCGTGGGTGAGCACCTCGCGGCCGGGGCCGAAGCCGAAGTTGCGCATCCTGCCGACGCGTTCGGCGAGCTCGGGGTCGTTCGTGGCGACGGCGCCGCCCTCGAAGGCGTTGATGAACTTGGTCGCGTGGAAGCTGAAGATCTCGCCGTCGCCGAGGGTGCCCACCGCGCGGCCGTCGAGGGAGCAGCCGAGGGCGTGCGCGGCGTCGTAGAGCAGGGCCAGCCCGTGCTCGTCGGCGATGCCCCGCAGCGCGTCGTGGCGGCAGGGCCTGCCCCACAGGTGGACGCCGACGATGCCGCTGGTGCGGGGGGTGACGAGGCGGCGGACGTGCTCGGGGTCGAGGGTGCCGGTCTCCGGGTCGATGTCGGCGAACACCGGGGTGAGGCCCTGCCACTGCAGCGCGTGCGCGGTGGCCACGTAGGTGAACGACGGCACGATGACCTCGCCGGTCAGCCCCCGGGCGCGGACCAGGACCTCCAGGGCGGCGGTGCCGTTGCTGGTCGCCAGGACGTGCGTGGCGCCGGTGTATGCGCGCAGCCGCTCCTCGAACTCGCGGACCAGCGGGCCGTCGTTGGTGAGCCAGCCGCGGTCGAGGGCCTCGCCGATGCGTTCGAAGAGCCGGCGGCGGTCGGGGACGTTGGGCGTGCCCACGTGCAGGGGCCGGTCGAAGGCGGGGCGGCGGCCGGTCGGGGCCGCGGCCGGTTCACGCGTGGTGGTCTGCATGGGTCTTCCCTGAGTGGTCGGAGTGGACGCGCTCCAGCACCCGGACGGCGGTGCGGGCCCCGTCCTCGGTGCGGACGAGCGCGCCGATGCGGTCGGCCGCGCGGGCGAGGGCCGGGTCGGAGACGGCCTGCCGGAGGGCGTCGGTGAGCGCCTCCGTGGTGAGGTCGCGCTGCCGCAGGGGCGGCGGGGTGACGCCGGCGGCGTGCAGATACCGGGCCCACATCTGCTGTTCCTTGTGGAAGGCCACGCTGACCTGCGGGATGCCGGCGAGCAGCGCGGCGTTGTGGGCGCCGACGCCGCCGGCGTGGACGGCCGCGCGCATCCGGGGCAGCAGCCAGTCGTAGGGGACCTCGCGCACGGTGAGGATGTCCTCGCCGGGGTCGGGGATCTCGATGCCGCCCCAGCCGGCGACGACGACGGCGCGGACCCCGGCCGCGCGGACCGCGTCCCGCACGAGGCGGCCGGCGGCCAGGGGGTCGGGGGCCATGGAGCTGCCGAAGCCGATGAACACCGGCTTCTCCCCCGCCTCCTCGCACGCGTCGAGGAAGCGCGTCAGCCCGGCGGGCGGGGTCCAGTCCCCGGCGGCCGGGAGCGTCCAGTAGCCGGTGGTGTGCACGGTCTCCGGCCAGTCGGCGGCCGGTTCGATCAGGTGGGGGCTGAATCCGTGGAGCACCGTGGCGGGGGTGCCGTCGGGCCGGGTCAGGTAGTCGCCGGCGCCTTCGCGGGGCGGCAGGCCGAGCACGTCGGACCGCCAGGCGGCGAGGGCCTGCTGCGGCAGCGAGGTGAAGACGTCCGGGCCGTCCCCGGCCGGCTTCCCCTGCTGCACGCCGCGCTCCCAGAGGGGGTATTCCGCCGACGGCACGAAGTTGGGGTAGAGGGAGGCGAGGACGTGCGGGACGCCGAGTTTCTCCGCGATCTGCGGGACGACCTCGCGGTGGTTGTGGGAGTGGACGACGATGTCGGCGCCGCCGGAGGCGGCGTCCCACATTTCCCGCAGCAGGACCGGATAGACGCGGGGGAAGAGGTCGAGGAAGACCTCCCGCCGGCGCCGCCGGTCCGCTTCGGTCATCTCGTCGCTGCGCATGAGGGCCTCCCGGAATTCGGGGCCGGTCATCATGCGCGGCACTTCGTCGTTCAGCGGTGCGAAGGGCACGCCGTGCCGCTCGGCGGCGGGGGCGAACAGGGCGGGGGCGGCCAGGACCGCTTCGTGCCCGGCCTCCCGCAGGGCGAACGCGAGGGCGAGATACGGCTCGACATCGCCCCGGCTCCCGTAGCAGTACAGCAGTGCTTTCACTTTCGCCCCTGACTTCTCGGCATCGCCGGTCACACTAGGCAGGGCGGTCCGGGGCGGGCTGGACGCGATCTACAGGTGGAACTGCCCCTGGGGGAAGGCGAAAAGGGCCGCCGGTGCGTACCGGCGGCCCTTTTCGTTTTCCCGTTTCGTTTTCCCGGGCGGGGTTCTACTTCAGCGTGCTCATTCCGGGTTCCGGCGCGTTCACCAGGACCGCGGTGTTGCCGGCCGGGTGCCGGTTCTCGTAGACGAGCTGGTGGGCCTCGGCGATCTCCTGGAACGGCATGGTCAGGCTCAGGCAGGGGTCCACGCGTCCGGCGGCGACCAGGTCGATGATGGCCCGGGTCTCGCGCACGTTGGCGGCGTGCGAGCCCTGGAGCCGCTTCTGGAACATCCACAGGAAGCGCAGGTCGATGTCGCCGTTGTAGCCGCTGGTGCCGGCGCAGGTGACCACCATGCCGGCGTGGTCGCAGACGTACACGGAGGTGGCCAGGGTGTCCCGGCCGGGGTGTTCCAGGACGATGCGCGGGGAGCGGCGCTCGCCGAGGATGTCCCAGATCGCCCGGCCGAACGCCCGCGCGCCCTGCTGCCAGCGGTCGTACGCGGCGGTGTCGCGGGCGTCGGGCAGCCGGCCCCAGTGGTCGAAGTCCCGGCGGTTGATGACGCCGCGCGCACCGAGCTTGAGGCAGTGGTCGGCCTTGGCGTCGTCGGAGATCACCGCGATGGGGATGCCGCCGAAGTGGTCGGTGATCTGGATCGCCATCGAGCCGAGGCCGCCGGAGCCGCCCCAGATCAGCACCGGGTCGCCGGGCTGGACGGTGTGCGGGTGCCAGCCGTGCAGCATCCGGTAGGCGGTGGAGCCGCCGCCGAGGAAGCTGCCGGCCTCCTCCCAGCTGAGATGGGCGGGCTTGGGGTGGACCTGGTACTCGTCGACGACCGTGAACTGGGCGAAGGAGCCGTGGTTGAGCTCGTAGCCCCAGGCCTTCTGGGAGCGGGAGGCGGTCGGGTCGACGCCCATGCGGATGTCCGGGGCCGACTCGTCCCACTTCACGCCGGCGATGATGACGTGGTCGCCGACCTGGTACTGGGTGGCGCCCTCGCCGACGGCCCACACCACGCCGGCGCCCTCGGAGCCGGCGATGTGGAAGTCGTTCGGGTCGCCCTGGCGGCGCCGGTTGGCGATGACGTCGGCGGGGGTGCCGAGGCCGGCCCAGACGCCGTTGTAGTTGACGCCCGCGGCCATGACCATCACCAGGACCTGGCCGCGCCCGACCGGCGGCACCTCGACGGGTTCGACCCGGATGGCCTGCGAGGGCTCCCCGTAGCGGTCGGGCCGGATGACGGCCGCGTGCATGTAGCGCGGGACCTCGCCCAGCGGGGGCATCTCGCCGATGTCATAGAGCTCGCGGGTCATCGGGCCTCCTCGCCCTCGTGGTTGATCAGGTGGTGGTTCAGGTGGTCGCCGACGATCCGTCCGATCTCGGCGAGGGGGCCGGGCAGCAGCATGCCCTCGTGGCGGGCGGCCACGGTGTGCTCGCGCACCCGTCCCTCGGTGTAGGGCTGCCAGCGGCCGGCGCCGCTCCAGCCCTCGGGCCGGCCCTCGCCGGCGGTCAGGAGCAGCACGTCGCCCTGGAAGACCTTGGGCGTGAACGCCCGCCGCAGCTCGACGTTGCCGGTGAAGGTGTCGACGACCGTGCCGAGGTGGTCGGCCAGCAGGTCCATCAGGGGGTTGCCCCGGGCCCGCAGGGCGGCGGCGGCCGCCTCGGTGGTCAGGGGCCCGTCGCCGGGCCCGGCGGCGGGCACGTTCGCCGCTTCGAGCAGCGCGCCCATCAGGCCCTCGCCGTCGCCGCGGGCCGGGGCGGCGGGCTCGCCGCCGGGCCGCGCGGGGAAGGAGTCGAGGATCGCCAGCAGTCCGACCTCGGCGCCGTCCGCCTGGAGGCGGGTGGCGACGGCCTGGGCGACGAGTCCGCCGAAGGACCAGCCGAGCAGGTGGTACGGGCCCTCGGGCCGCACCGCCCTGATCTGCTCGGCGAAGTGCTCGGCGATCTCCTCGACGCTGCCGGGGAGGTAGCCGGGCGTGCTGTAGGCGCGCGCCTGGAGCCCGTAGACCGGGTGGGCGGCCGGCAGGTGACGCAGCAGGCCCGCGTAGCGCCAGCTCAGGCCGCCGCCCGCGTGGAAGCAGAACAGCGGGGCCTCGGTGCCGCGGGCCCGCAGCGGCAGCAGCACCTCCAGGCCGTTGCGCTCGTCGGGCCCGGTCCCGTCCTCCAGCCGCCGGGACAGCGCGCGGACGCTCGGGGCGGTGAACAGCGCCTGGACGCTCAGCTCGGAGCCGAGCACCGAACGGATCCGGCTGACCAGGGAGGCGGCGAGCAGCGAGTTGCCGCCCATGAGGAAGAAGTCGTCGTCGACGCCGATCTCCGGCACGCCGAGGGCGTCGGCGAACAGCTCGCACAGCAGCTCCTCCTGGGGGCTGCCGGGCCGGCCGGTGACCTCCGTCTGCTGCTGCTCGGGGGCGGGCAGGGCCTTGCGGTCCAGCTTGGTGTGCGCGGTCAGCGGCAGCGTGTCCAGGACGACCAGGGCGGACGGCACCATGAACTCCGGCAGCTGCCCGGCCAGATGGGCCCGCAGCGCGGCCAGGTCGGGGGCCGGGGCGCCGGCGTCGGGGACGACGTAGCCGACGAGCCGCTTGTCGCCGGGCCGGTCCTCGCGGACCAGGGCGACGGCCTGCCCGATGCCCGGCCAGGCGCTCAGGGCGACCTCGACCTCGCGCAGCTCGACGCGGAAGCCGCGCAGCTTGACCTGCTCGTCGACGCGGCCGACGAACTCCATCAGCCCGTCCTCGCGCCAGCGGACGAGGTCGCCGGTGCGGTACATGCGGGTGCCGGGCGGGCCGTAGGGGTCGGCGACGAAGCGCTCGGCGGTCATGCCCGGGTTGTTCTCGTAGCCGCGGGCGACACCGGAGGCCGCCAGGTACAGCTCGCCGACCACGCCGACGGGCACCGGCTCCAGGCCGGGGCTCAGGACGTAGGCGCGGGTGTCGTCGAGGGGCGCGCCGATGGGCACGCTCTCGGGCACCTCGTCGCCGGGGCGCATGGAGTGCCGGGTGGAGAACACGGTGGTCTCGGTGGGCCCGTAGCCGGCGGTGACGACGGTGTCGGTGACGGCGGCGAGGGCCTTGCGGACGGCGTAGGCGGGCACCACGTCGCCGCCGGTGCGGACCTCGACGAGGCCGGCGAAGCACTCCGGGTGGGTCTCGGCGAGCAGCCGGAACAGGCCGCCGGACGCCCACAGGCCGGTGATCTCCTCCTCGGTGACGAGCCGGGCGATGGCCTCCAGGTCGACCTTGCCGGGGGGCGCGATGACGACCTCGCCGTGGTTGAGCAGCGGCACCCACCACTCGAGGGTGGAGACGTCCCAGGCGTGCGGGGAGTGGAACAGCACGCGCTGGGTGCGGTCCGTCTCCCACCAGTGGTCGGCGGCGAGTTCGACGACGTTGCGGTGGGTGACGGCGACGCCCTTGGGGGCGCCGGTGGAGCCCGAGGTGTAGATGACGTACGCCAGCTGGTCCGGCAGCACGGTGACGTCCGGCGGGGTGGCGTCCTGCTCGGCGACGCGCGGGTCGGTGTCGACGGCGAGGACCTGGACCCGGCCGTCGAGCTCGGGTGCCCAGTGGGCGGCGCGGTCCGTGTCCGTGATCAGCAGCGGGGAGGCGGTCTCGGACAGCAGCAGCTTCACGCGCTCGTCGGGGTAGTTGGGCTCCAGCGGCACATAGACCGCGCTCGCCTTGAGGACGGCGAGGACGCTGACGATCAGGTCGGTGGAGCGGTCGAGGAGCACGCCGACCCGGGTCTCGGGGCGGACGCCGAGCCCGGTCAGGAGCCGGGCGAGGCGGTTGGCGCGTTCGTCGAGCTCGCGGTAGGTGAGCCGGTCGTCGCCGAGGCGGATCGCGAGGTCGCCGGGGCCCTTCGCGACGGCGTCGGCGAAGGCGCGGGTCATGGTGGGCGGGTCGGTGGGCACGGTGAGCGGGCCGCCGTTCCAGCCGTCGATCAGCTGGGCGCGCTCGTCGGCGCGGAGGATGTCGAGGGTGGCGACGGGACGATCGGGCCGCTCGGCGATGTCCTCCAGCAGGCGCAGCAGCCGGTCGAGGAGCCGCTCGACGGTCTCGGCGGGGAACACCTCGGGCCGGTAGTCGAGGCGCAGCCGGAGGCCGTCGGGGCCGGGGGCGGCGATGAGGGCGAGCGGGTAGTGGGCGGCGGCGCGGCCCTCGACGGCCGAGGCGCGCAGCTCGGTCTCCTGCCCGTCGCCGCCGGCGGGCACGGGGAAGTTCTCGTAGACGACGAGGGTGTCGAAGAGTTCGCCGTGGCCGGTGGAGCGCTGGATGCCGGCGAGCCCGATGTGGTGGTGGGCGCCGAGCGCGCTCTGTTCGCGCTGGACGCGGGCCGCGAGGCCGGTCCAGGTCTCGGCCTGGTCCAGGCGGACGCGGACCGGGAGGGTGTTGATGAACAGGCCGACGATGGACTCGATGCCGGGGATCTCCGGCGGGCGTCCGGAGACGGTGGTGCCGAAGACGACGTCGTCGCGGCCGAGGAGCCGGCCGAGGAGGACGGCCCAGGCGCCCTGGAGGACGGTGTTGAGGGTGACGGCCGTGGCGGCGGCGTGCCGCTGGAGGGCCGCGGTGGCGCCGGCGGACAGGTTCCGGGTGATGCCCAGGGGCATCTCGGTGGGGGCGCCGGTGCCGGCCGGGGCGAGCAGGGTGGGCTCGCTGATGCCGTCGAGCGCCTCGCGCCAGGCGGCCTCGGTGGCGGCGCCGTCCTGCTCCGCCAGCCACTCCAGGTAGGTGCGGTAGGGGACGACGGGCGGCAGCGCCGGCCGTTCGCCGCGGGCGTGGTAGAGCGCGACGAGGTCGCGCAGGAACAGCGGCATCGACCAGCCGTCGAGGACGATGTGGTGCTTCAGCAGCAGCAGCCGGTGCCGCTCCGCGCCCAGCCGGATGAGGTGGAAGCGCACCAGCGGCGCGGTGCCGAGGTCGAAGCGGCGGTCGCGGGCCCGGTCGGTGAGCCGGGTGAGCTCGGCCTCGCGGGCCGGCTCGTCGAGGCCGGAGAGGTCGGTCTCCTCCCAGGGCAGCTCCGCGTGGGGCTGGATGATCTGGACGGCCTGGCCGCCGGGCCGGTGGTGGAAGCGGGCCCGCAGGTTGGGGTGGCGCTCCAGCAGGGCCTGGCCGGCGGCGCGCAGGGCCGGGGCGTCGAGCGGGCCCTGGAGGTCGACGGCCAGCTGCATGGCGTAGACGTCGGGGCCGGAGTCGCTGTAGAGGGCGTGGAAGAGCAGGCCCTCCTGGAGCGGGGAGAGCGGCAGGACGTCGGCGACGCCGCCGGGCTGTGCCTCCAGTTCGTCGATCTCGGTCTGGGTGAGGCCGACCAGGGGCAGGTCGGAGGGGGTGAGGCCGCCGGACGCGGTGCCCCGGGCGCGGGCCGCGAGGCCGCCGAGGGCCTGGAACCAGGTGTCCGCGAGGTCCTGGATCTGCTCCTGCGTGAACAGCGCGCCGGGCCAGGAGAAGGTGACGTTCAGGTGCGGGCCGTCCGCCTTCTCCCGGGTGACGGCGCTGATCTCCAGGGCGTGGGCGAAGGGCATCGCGTCGTCGGCCGGGGCGACCCGTGCGTCGATCGCCGGTTCGCCGGTCCAGGCCGTGCCGTCGTCGTTCCCCTCGCCGGCCATGGCGGCGGCGTTGGTCCGGCCGAGGTAGTTGAACCCGATCTGCGGGGTGCCGTACTGGGCCAGCAGGCCCGCGGTGTCGGGGTTGAGGTAGCGCAGCAGGCCGTAGCCGAGGCCGTTGTCGGGCACCGCACGGAGCTGTTCCTTGATCCGCTTGAGTGCGGTGACGGCCGCGGGGCCGCCGGCGAGGGCCCGTTCGACGTCGGTGTTGCCCAGGTCGAGGCGCATGGGGTGGATGGCGGTGAACCAGCCGACGGTGCGGGAGAGGTCGACGTCCTCGGCGATCTCCTGCCGGCCGTGGGTCTCCATGTCGACCAGCACCGAGCTGCCCGTGCCGTCCGTGCTGCCTGTGCCGCCCGTGGTCCAGCCGTGGCGCTCGCGCCAGCGGGCGGCGGCGAGGGCGAAGCCGGTGAGCAGCACGTCGTTGATCTGTGTCTGGAACTTCTCCGGCAGGTCGGTGAGGAGCGCGCCGGTGACCTCCGGGGGGAGGGTGACGCTCAGGTGGCGTGCGGTGGCGCGGGTGTCCCGGGCGGCGTTCAGCCGGTCGGCGCCCAGAAGCGGGTCGGGCCCCTGGAGCATGCCGGTCCACAGGTCGAGTTCGGCGGCGCGCCCGGGGTTCTGGCCCTCGGCGAGCAGCAGCTGGGCCCAGCGGCGCAGGGAGGTGCCGACGGGGGCGAGGGCGGGGGTGCGGCCGGCGGCGGCGGCCTGCCAGGCGGCGGCCAGGTCGGGCAGCAGGATCCGCCAGGAGACGCCGTCGACGACGAGGTGGTGGGCGACGACCAGCAGCCGGCCGGTGCGACCGGGGCCGGCGTCGAACCACACGATCTCCAGGAACGCGCCGGTCTCGGCCTTGAGGCGGCGGCGTGCGGCCTCGCCCTCCTCGGCGACGCGGGCGGTCAGGGCGGGGTCGGCCGGGTCGTCGGACAGGTCGCCGACGTCGACGCGGGTGATGCGGTCCGCGGCCCGGACGCTGCCGCGGGGCCGGACCTCCAGGCCCCAGGTGACGCCGGTGGCGGAGCCGACGAGGCGGGCGCGCAGCGCGTCGTGGTGGTCGAGGAGGGCCTGCACCGCGGTGGTCAGCGCCTCGCCGCCGAGGGCGGGCACGCGCAGCAGGACGCTCTGGTTGAGCCCGTCGACGGGGCCGCGGCGCTGGGCGAGCCAGCGCAGGACGGGGGTCGGGGGGACGGCGCCGGTGCCGTCGTCGTTCCGCTCCCGCGCGGCGTTCTGCTCGGCCTCGGGTTCCTGGACGGTGGGAGCGAGTTCGGCGACGGTCTGGTGGCGGAAGACGTCCCGGGGCGAGAGGACGAGCCCGGCCTCGCGGGCGCGGCTGGCGACCTGGAGGGCGGAGATGCTGTCGCCGCCCAGGGCGAAGAAGTTGTCGTCGGCGCCGACCCGGGGCAGGCCGAGCACGCCGGCGACGACCCGGCAGAGGATCTCCTCGCGGCGGCCGGCCGGGGCGCGGCCGGGGCCGGCCTCGTTCCCGGGCGCGGCGGCGGGCACGGGCAGGGCGGCCTTGTCGACCTTGCCGTTGACGGTCAGCGGGATGCGGTCCAGCAGGACGAGCGCCGACGGCACCATGTACTCGGGCAGGGTCTCGGCGAGGCGGGCCCGGACGACGGCGGTGTCGAGGCCGGCGCCGGGGGCGACGGTGAGGTAGCCGGTCAGGCGCTTGCGGCCCGGCTCGTCCTCGCGGACGACGGCGACGGCCTGGCCGACGCCGGGGACGGCCTCCAGCGCGGCCCGGACCTCGCCGAGCTCGATCCGCAGGCCCCGGATCTTGACCTGGTCGTCGGCGCGGCCGACGAACTCCAGCTGCCCGTCGGGGCGTTCCCGCACGACGTCGCCGGTGCGGTACATGCGGCCGCCGGCGGGGCCGAACGGGTCGGCGACGAACCGCTCGCCGGTGAGCGCGGGCCGGCCGAGGTAGCCGCGGGCGACGCCGGCTCCGGCGACGTACAGCTCGCCGGGTTCGCCGGCGGGCACGGGGCGCAGCTCCTCGTCGAGGACGTGGGTGCGCAGGCCCGGCAGGGCGCGGCCGATGGGCGGCGTGCCGTCCTCGGCGCGCAGCGGGCCGGCCATGGTGCAGGAGACGGTGGTCTCGGTGGGCCCGTAGGCGTTGAACATGCGGCGGCCGGCGGCCCACTGGGGGATCAGTCCGGCCTGGGGCGCCTCGCCGGCGATGGTGAGGGTGCGCACGCCGGGCAGGCTGTCGGCGGGCAGCTGGGCGAGGACGGCGGGCGGCAGGGTGGCGTGGGTGATGCCGTGCTCGCGGATCAGCTCGGGCAGCGCGGCGACCTGGTCGAGCATGTCGGCGGGGCCGAGGACGAGGCAGGCGCCGGCGGCGAGCGGGGTGCAGATCTCGGAGATGGCGGCGTCGAAGCTGAGCGAGGCGAACTGCAGGACGCGGCTGCCGGGCCCCACGGCGTACGGCTCGATGCGGGCGCGCACGAGGT
>NZ_JBFAPH010000087.1:0-19666 GCF_040675635.1 Streptomyces sp. NPDC049577 | reverse complement strand
GCTGGTCGCGCCCGCGCGGCGGAGCCGCAGGTCGGCACAGTCCCGCGCCCCTTGCGGGGCGCGCGGGCAGGCCGTCGGGACAGCTCGCCGCAGGCGCTGGGGCAGACTGGGGCTCATGTCGATTCACGAGAACCTCCTCGGGGGACCGCCCCCGACCCATCTGCCCGACGACCCCGAGCCGCGTGAGCTGCTCGCGTCGGGTGCGGCGCCCTCCGAGGTCGCCGCGAAGTACCCGGCGTCCTCGCTGGCGTGGGCGCAGCTCGCCGACGAGGCGTTCGAGGCCGGCCGGGTCGTCGAGTCGTACGCCTACGCCCGCACCGGCTACCACCGCGGCCTCGACGCGCTGCGCCGCAATGGCTGGAAGGGCCACGGCCCCGTGCCGTTCGAGCACGAGCCCAACCGCGGCTTCCTGCGCGCCCTGCACGCGCTCGCCCGCGCCGCGCAGGCGATCGGTGAGCAGGAGGAGTACGAGCGCTGCTCGACGTTCCTGCGCGAGAGCTCGCCGACGGCTGCCAGCACCCTCGGCTGATGTCACGGCAAGGCCCGGGTCGGTCCCATGCGGGGCGGCCCGGGCCTTGCCGTGGGCGGGCCGGGGCACGGATCATCGCCGCGTAGCCCGGTGAGTGACCCGGGAGTCAGCGCAGGGAGGCGACGACAGTGACGTCCGCAGCACAGCCCGCACAGCCCGCTCAGCCCGATCCCGCTCAGCCCGACAGCCCCAACCTCGAGTTCCGGGGGACGACCCCGTACGAGGACTACGTACGGGCCTCCGTCCTCTCCCGGCTCCAGCAGCCGCTCTCCGACGATCCCGGTGAGATGGCGTTCCTGGTGACCACGCAGGTCATGGAGCTGTGGTTCACCCTCCTGGTGCACGAGTGGGAGACGGCGGCGCGCGCCCTGCGCGAGGACGACCTGCCGGTCGCGATGGCGGCGCTCAAGCGCTCCACGTACGAGCTGGAGTCGCTCAACGCGTCCTGGAAGCCGATCGCGCATCTGACCCCCGCCCAGTTCAACGCGTTCCGCTCGGCGCTCGGCGACGCGTCCGGCTTCCAGTCGGCGACGTACCGGCGGCTGGAGTTCCTGCTCGGCGAGAAGACCGCCTCCATGCTCGTGCCGTACCGCGGCGTGCCGGACGTGTACGCGGAGCTGGAGAAGGCGCTGCACGAGCCGAGCCTGTACGACGAGGTGCTGCGCTGGCTGGCCCGGCGGGGCCACGCGATACCCGACGCGGTGCGCGACCGGGACGTCTCCGAGCGCTACACGGCCGACCCGGCCGTCGAGGAGGTCTGGCAGCGCGTCTACGCCGGCGACCAGAACAGCCCCGAGTGCCGGCTGGGCGAGGCCCTGACCGAGGTCGCCGAGCAGATCTGGCGCTGGCGCAACGACCACCTCGTCGCCACCCGCAGAGCCATGGGCGCCAAGGTCGGCACCGGCGGCTCGCCGGGCGTGAGCTGGCTGGAGAAGCGCGCCGCCAAGAACGTCTTCCCCGAGCTGTGGACGGCCCGCAGTGGCGTCTGAGCAGGTGGCCCCGGCGGATCCCGGCCTCGCCGCCGAGGCCGCCGCGCTCGACGCCGCCGACCCCCTGCGGTCCCGGCGGGAGCTGTTCGTCCTGGACGAGGACACCGTCTACCTCGACGGGAACTCCCTCGGCGCGCTGCCCGGCACCGTCGCCGGGCGGCTGGCCGAGGTCGTCGGGCACGAGTGGGGGCGGCTGCGCATCCGGTCCTGGACGGAGTCCGGCTGGTGGGAGGCGCCCGAGCGGGTCGGCGACCGGGTCGGGCGGCTCGTGGGCGCCGCGCCCGGGCAGCTCGTGGCAGCGGACTCGACCAGCGTGAACGTCTTCAAGGCCGTCGTGGGCGGCGTGCGCATGGCCCGCGAGTCGGACGGGGCGCGGGACGAGATCCTCGTCGACGCGGCGACCTTCCCCACCGACGGCTACCTCGCCGAGTCGGCCGCCCGGCTGACCGGCTGCCGGATCCGCACCGTCGCCGCCGGGGACGTCCCCGGCGCCGCCGGGCCCCGCACGGCCGTCGCGCTCCTCAACCACGTCGACTACCGCACCGGCCGGCTGCACGACCTGCCGGGCATCACCGCCGCCGTGCACGCCGCCGGCGGGCTCGTCGTCTGGGACCTGTGCCACAGCGCCGGCGCGCTGCCGGTGGACCTCGACGCCGACGGCGTGGACCTCGCCGTGGGGTGCACGTACAAGTACCTCAACGGCGGCCCGGGGGCGCCCGCCTTCCTCTACGTGCGGCGGGAGCTGCAACCCCGCTTCGACTCGCCGCTGCCCGGGTGGAACTCCCACGCCGACCCGTTCGGCATGGCACCGGACTACGCCCCGGCGGACGGGGCCGTCCGCGGCCGGGTCGGCACGCCGGAGATCCTCTCCCTGCTGGCGCTGGACGCCGCCCTGGACGTCTGGGAAGGCGTGGACCCGGCCGCCGTACGGGCGAAGAGCCTGGCGCTGACGGACTTCTTCCTGCGGTGCGTCGAGGCGTACGCACCGCCCGGGCGGGTCACCTGCGTCACGCCCGCCGCGCACGCCGAGCGCGGCAGCCAGGTGTCGCTGCGCTGCGGCGGCGGAACGGCCGGCAGGACCATGGACGGGCTGATCGCGCGCGGGGTGGTGGGCGACTTCCGCCGCCCGGACGTGCTGCGCTTCGGGTTCGCGCCGCTCTACAACGGCTTCGCCGACGCGGAGCGCGCGGCGCGCGTGCTCGGGGAGGTGCTGCGGTCCGTCCGGCATGCGTGTCCTACTTGAGACGGACCCCCGCGGATCGTCTTCGGTGCGGACGACGCGGCCGCCGCGCCTGCCTACGGTTGATGCCGTGACCGACACGTATGAGACCGGCCTGCGCAGTGAGGCGCGTCTGGCGAAGGGCGTCCTGCGGGGCTTCCGCGAGGACCTCTTCACCGACCCCTTCGCCTTCCGCCCGCTGCCGCCCCTGGCCCCCGACCACGCGCTGGTCCGGGCGCTTCCGCGCCGGGCCGGCCGCTACACCCGGTGGCTGCCACACGCCGCGCTGGCGGCCTTCACCGGCCTGGTCATGTTCGTCGTGCTCACCCACGAGGGACCGGGCCGGCCGGCGCCGGTCGCGGCGCTCGTCGTCGGCGCGCCGATGCTGCTCACGCTCTTCCGGCCGGTCGGCGCGTGGTGGCTGTCGGTGGCCCTGACCGGCTTCGACGGGCTGTTCCCCTGGCCGTGGCCCACCGGCGGCTTCCTGCCGCACATCGTGGTGATGACACTCGTCGCCCTGCGCAGCCGGCCGCGCGTCGCGGCCGAGATGTGGGTGATCACCGGCCTGCTGGGGGCCTTCCTCGACGTGTTGTCGCGGGCGGTCGACCCCGGCGGCTACACCGACGGCTTCTTCCAGGTCATGGTCCTGGCCGGCGTCGTGCTCTTCGTCGCCGCCGCCGTGCAGGGCCTGCGCGAGTCGAAACAGCAGGTCGCCGCGCAGGTCGCGGTCACCGAGGTGGAGCGCTCGCGGCGGACCGTGCTGGAGGAGCGCACCACCATCGCCCGCGAGCTGCACGACGTGGTCGCGCACCACATGTCCGTCGTCGCCATCCAGGCCGAGGCCGCGCCCTACCGGGTCCAGGACACCCCGCCGGAGCTGGCCGCCGCGTTCCGGACGATCCGCGAGAACGCGGTCGCCGCGCTCACCGAGCTGCGCCGCGTGCTCGGCGTCGTCCGGTCGGAGGACCCCGGCGCCTTCGACGCCCCCGAGGCCCCGCAGCCCACCCTCGACGACCTCGGCCCCCTGCTCGACAACGTCCGCTCGGCCGGGCTGGACGTCGAGCGCGTCACCACGGGTGCGATACGCCCGCTGCCGCAGGGCGTGGAGCTGTCGGCGTACAGGATCGTCCAGGAGGCGCTCAGCAACGTCCTGCGCCACGCGCCGGGCGCGCAGGCGCGCGTCGAGCTGTCGTACGTCCTCGGCGGGCTCGGCCTGCGCGTCGTCAACGGCCCGGCGAACCGGCTGGCCAAGCCGTCCCCCGGGGCCGGGCACGGCGTGCTCGGCATGCGCGAGCGCGTGGCGATGCTGGGCGGCGAGATGACGGCGGGGGCCACGGCGGACGGCGGCTACGAGGTCGCCGCCTTCCTCCCGGTCGCAGCGGGCGAGGCCGCCGCATGACCATCCGGGTACTGATCGTCGACGACCAGATGATGGTCCGTGAGGGCTTCTCCGTGCTGCTGAACGCCCAGCCGGACATCGAGGTGATCGGCGAGGCCGTGGACGGCCGGGACGCGGTCCGCAAGGTGGCGGCCCTGCGCCCGGACGTCGTCCTGATGGACATCCGCATGCCCGAGCTCAACGGCCTGGACGCCACCCGCGAGATCGTCGCGGCGGACGCGGACGCGAAGGTCCTGGTCCTGACCACCTTCGACCTCGACGAGTACGTCTACCAGGCGCTCCGCGCGGGGGCGAGCGGCTTCCTCCTCAAGGACGCCTCCGCGCACCAGCTCGCCGAGGGCGTCCGCGTCGTCGCCGCCGGCGAGGCGCTGCTGGCGCCCGCCGTCACGAAGCGGCTGATCCAGGAGTTCTCCCGGCTGGGCGCCGCCGCTGCCCGGCCGCCGGCCCGCGAGCGCATCGGCGACCTCACCGACCGCGAGACGGAGGTCCTGGTCCTGGTGGCCCAGGGCCGCTCGAACGCGGAGATCGCGGCAGGGCTGGTGGTGGCGGAGTCGACGGTGAAGACGCACGTGAGCCGCATCCTGGTGAAGCTGGGGCTGCGCGACCGGACGCAGGCGGCGGTGTTCGCGTACGAGGTGGGGCTGGTGACCCCGGCGGGTTGATTCCTCCCGCAAGCCCCCGGGCCGCCGGTCACGGGAAGGGGCGGGGCGGGGGAAGAACCAGCCGCCAGCTGTCCGGGCTCGCCGTCCACGTCCGGGTGCGCACCGGTCCCGTCACCCGGTTGTCCGCCCGGTAGCGGAAGTCCGGCCCCGAGACGGTGACGGTCCGGGCCCGGGTCCGGACGGGACGTCCGACCGTGCCCGGGTGGATCGCCACGTCCGCCGCCCCCTCCACCGCCGAGACCGCGACACGCGCGACCGGCCGGTCGAGGTCGGCGAGCAGCACCCCGTCCGCCTCGACGCGCAGCCGCGTGCAGCCCGGCAGCGGCTGCCGGGCGGCGGGCCGGGAGAGCAGGGCCAGGGCCGTGCGGGCCGTACGCGCGGCCGGCACCCACCACGGCCGGCAGCCGGACGGCGCCGGCACGGTCGCCGCGGGCTCCTCCGCGCCGACGGGCCGGCGGCCCTCCGCGGGCACCCACAGTCCGCCGAGCACGAGTCCGCCGCCGTCGTCCGTGAGCAGGCCCAGGGGCCGCTCCACGCCGTCCAGGACGGCCCGCGCGGCCGCCACGGACCCGAGTGGCACACCGAGGACGCGGGCCACGGAGACGGCCGGCAGGGGCCCCACGGGGACCCATGCGAGGGGCGCGTCGGCCAGCTCCCCCTGCCGGTGCAGCAGCCGCACGACCCGCAGCAGCGCCCGGTCGTCACCGACCACGACGACCCGCCGGCGGCCCCGCCGGCACACCGCCCGCGCCGTCTCCTCCGGGCCGTCCGGAAGACAGATCTTCACCACCGCCCCGGCGCACAGCACGTCCCGCGCGATCCGCACGGATTCGCCGTCCACACGCCTGGCCACGGGGTCGACGACGACGAGCAGCCGCTGTCCTGTCGGGTCTGCAGCCGGCACGTCGTTCCTTCCCGTGGAGCTGATCGTCGGTATCGCTGTTCGTCGTTCGAGAGAAATATTCGGTAATCTCTCGGTGCAAGAGCCCCTGTCGCTGTTGCGCCAGGGGCTTCGTCTATCCGGGGCACCGGTTCGACGGCTCACGCGGTGACGCACACCCGGAGAACACCGGGTCACACCGCCTGCGCACGTTGGACATGCCCCGCCCGGAAGGGGTGTACGCCTGTGCCCGCACTTGTGCTGCTCGGTGCTCAGTGGGGTGACGAGGGCAAGGGAAAGGCCACCGACCTGCTCGGTGGATCCGTGGACTACGTGGTGCGTTACCAGGGCGGCAACAACGCCGGCCACACGGTCGTCGTCGGCGACCAGAAATACGCGCTGCACCTCCTCCCTTCCGGCATCCTCTCGCCGGGGTGCACCCCGGTCATCGGCAACGGCGTCGTCGTCGACCCGGCGGTCCTGCTCTCCGAGCTGAGCGGGCTGAACGAGCGCGGCGTCGACACGTCCAAGCTGCTCATCAGCGGTAACGCTCACCTGATCACGCCGTACCACACGACCGTCGACAAGGTGACGGAACGCTTCCTCGGCAAGCGGAAGATCGGCACCACCGGTCGTGGCATCGGCCCGACCTACGCCGACAAGATCAACCGCGTGGGCATCCGGGTTCAGGACCTCTACGACGAGTCGATCCTGACCCAGAAGGTCGAGGCGGCCCTCGACTTCAAGAACCAGATCCTGGCGAAGCTCTACAACCGCCGCGCGATCGACCCGGCCCGCATCGTCGAGGAGATGCTGGGCTACGCGGACCAGATCAAGCCGTTCGTCGCCGACACCACGCTGATCCTCAACAACGCCATCGATGAAGGCAAGGTCGTCCTCTTCGAGGGCGGTCAGGGCACGCTGCTGGACGTCGACCACGGCACGTACCCCTTCGTGACCTCCTCGAACCCGACCGCGGGCGGTGCCTGCACGGGTGCGGGCGTCGGCCCCACGAAGATCAACCGGGTGATCGGCATCCTGAAGGCGTACACCACCCGCGTGGGCGCCGGTCCGTTCCCGACGGAGCTCTTCGACGAGGACGGCGAGAAGCTGCGCACCATCGGCCACGAGCGCGGTGTCACCACCGGCCGTGACCGTCGCTGCGGCTGGTTCGACGCGGTCATCGCCCGCTACGCCACCCGCGTCAACGGCCTGACCGACTTCTTCCTCACCAAGCTCGACGTGCTCACCGGCTGGGAGCAGATCCCGGTCTGCGTGGCGTACGAGATCGACGGCAAGCGCGTCGACGAGCTGCCCTACAGCCAGACGGACTTCCACCACGCGAAGCCGGTCTACGAGATGCTGCCGGGCTGGAACGAGGACATCTCCAAGGCCAAGTCGTTCTCCGACCTGCCGAAGAACGCCCAGGCGTACGTCAAGGCACTGGAGGAGATGTCGGGCGCGCCGATCTCCGCGATCGGCGTCGGCCCGGGCCGCGACGAGACGATCGAGATCAACTCCTTCCTGTCGTAAGCCCTGCCGTACCCGCGCGTACGAACGACGGCGCCCCGGTGGTCGGTGACCACCGGGGCGCCGTCGTTCGCGCGTGCTCAGGAGGTCCTGCGGTAGACCAGCGAGGCGTCCTTCGTGCCCGAGTCGACGAAGTCGCGCCGCATCCGGCCATCCGGCAGCAGGACCAGGTCGGAGGCGGAACCGGGCTGGCAGGCCGTCGTCGGGTTGGCCTGGGTGACGGTGGACGGGCCGAGGTGCAGCGTGGTGTCGCCACTGCCGCCGCCGAGCCCGGTCGTGTGCCACTGGCAGGTGTAGGAGGTGCCGTCGTCGAGGACGCCGCCGCCCTGGATGGTCACCTCGACGCCCGCGCTCCGCGAGATGGTGATCGTCCGGTTGCTGGTGCCCGAGCCGGTGCTGAAGCTGGACTGCCACGTGCCCACGAAGGCCGCCGGCCCGGAGCCGGGGGTGCCGGTGCTCGGGGCGGCGGTGGGCGGGGACGGGTCCGGTCCGGGCCGGGGCGGCGTCGTGCCGGGGGAGGGGCCGGAGACGGGCGAGGCGGAGGACCCCGGTCCGGGGTGCCGGGCGTCGTCCTTCGTCTTCCGGTCGAGAAGGATCACCGTGCCGCCGCCCGTGAGGAGTCCGGCGATGACGATCGCGGCCAGGACGTAGGGCGTGCGCGACCGCTGCGGCGCGGGCGCGGGGGCGTAGGGCCCGTAGGCGGCCGGCCCGTACGGGCCCTGCTGGGTGTACGGGGGGTAGCCGTGGGCGGGCGTGTGCGGCGGGAGCGGGGCCGCCGGGGCGGCGAGGGTCGGCGGGTCCGCCGGGCCCTGCGGCGGGACGACGCTGGTGGGAGCCTCGGAGGGGGCCGGTGCGGCCGGCGGGGTGGGGTGCGGGGGCGTGGATATGGAGTGGCCGGCCGGCTCCTCGACGTCGAGCAGTTCGACCGCGTGCCGGCCCAGCTGGGCGACGAGGCCGCCGGGCAGCCAGGGCTCCGCGGACCGCAGGTCGGCGATCACGTCCTGGACGCCGGTGCGCTCCAGCACCTGCTCCGGCGTGGGCCGCCGGGCGGGGTCCTTGGCGAGGAACGCGGCGATCAGCGGGCGCAGCGTCTCCGGGACCTCGGTGAGGTCCGGTTCCTCCTCGGCGATGCGGTACATCAGGGCGTGCACCCCGCTGTCGGCCGTGCCGAACGGCATCCGGCCGGTGGCCGCGTAGGCCAGCACGGAGCCCAGGCAGAAGACGTCGCTGGCGGGCGTGACCTGGGCGCCGCGCACCTGCTCGGGCGACATGAAGCCGGGCGAGCCGACGGCCGCGCCGGTGCGGGTCAGGCCCCCGTCGGTGACGGTCTCCAGGGCGCGGGCGATGCCGAAGTCGATGACGCGCGGCCCGTCGAGGGTGATGAGGACGTTCGACGGCTTGAGGTCGCGGTGGACGATGCCGGCGGCGTGGACGGCCTGCAGGGCGCGGGCGAGCCCGGCGCCGAGGATGCGTACGGACCGCTCGGGCAGCGGGCCGAAGTCCTGGTCGACGACCTGGCGCAGGGACGGTCCGGCGATGTAGCCGGTGGCCACCCAGGGGACGGCGGCCTCGGTGTCCGCGTCGAGGACGGGCGCGGTCCACTGGCCGCCGACGCGGCTCGCGGCGCGCACCTCCTGGCGGAAGCGACGGCGGAACTCCTCCTGGCCCGCCAGCTCCGGCTGCACGAGCTTGACCGCGACCGTGCGGCCCCGGTCGGAGCGGGCGAGATAGACCCGGCCCATGCCGCCGGCCCCGAGCCGGCCGAGCAGCCGGTAGGCGCCGAGTGTGCGTGGGTCCTCCGGCGACAGACCTTCCATGCCGGGCACTTCCTCTCCCCGTGATTCCCCCGTGGTTCCTCGCCGGAGGATAGCGGCACGGCAAAGGGCCGGGACCCCGCACGGGAGAAAGTGCGGGGCCCGGCCCCTGACCGGCGGGGCGGGTCAGGCCGGAAGGATGTTCTCCGCCTGCGGCCCCTTCGGGCTCTGGGTGATGTCGAAGGTGACCTTCTGACCCTCCAACAGCTCGCGGTAACCGCTGGCGGAGATGCTCGAATAGTGCGCGAAGACGTCGGGCCCCCCGCCGTCCTGCTGAATGAAGCCGAAGCCCTTTTCCGAGTTGAACCACTTCACAGTGCCGGTGGCCATGGTGTTTCTCCTTGCGAAAGACTGCGACGGAATTCCGGGTCCCCCGGGGGACCCGGTCATTTCCGTCTCCCGAGTGCCGGGTTGTCGCCCCAAACAAATGGCGCCCGAAGGTCACAGACCATCAGGCGCCACGTCATATGGGTACGAAAACTGCAACTGCGGACGACCGTAGCACCGGGCGTGGTGGTGAACCGGTATTTCCCGCGCGGCGATTCGCGGCGCGTTTCCCCGGATTGAGGACGGTCCGCCGCACCCGGCACTGTGTCCGCGGGTGCGGCGAGGGGGCGACACAGTGCCGGTAGGAAGTCGCGGGCGGTCGTTCCTACGCTGGCGGCGTCCGAGGCCCCGCGAGCAGAGGTACCGACCGTGAGCAAGCAGCACCGTCCCGAGGCGGGCGCCGCCGTCAAGGCAGCCGACCGCGCGCACGTCTTCCACTCCTGGTCCGCCCAGGCCCTGATCGACCCGCTCGCGGTCGCCGGCGCCGAGGGCTCGTACTTCTGGGACCACGACGGCAACCGCTATCTCGACTTCTCCTCCCAGCTGGTCAACACCAACATCGGCCACCAGCACCCCAAGGTCGTCGCCGCGATCCGGGAGCAGGCCGGCCGGCTGTGCACGATCGCCCCGGGATTCGCCGTCGACGTGCGGGCGGAGGCGGCGCGGCTGATCGCCGAGCGGACCCCCGGCGACCTCGACAAGATCTTTTTCACCAACGGCGGCGCCGAGGCCGTGGAGAACGCGGTCCGCATGGCCCGGCTGCACACCGGCCGGCCCAAGGTGCTCAGCGCCTACCGCTCGTACCACGGCGCGACCGCCGCCGCGATCAACCTCACCGGGGACCCGCGCCGCTGGCCCTCGGACCAGGGGGCGGCGGGCGTCGTGCACTTCTGGGGCCCGTACCTCTACCGGTCCCACTTCCACGCCACGAGCGAGGCGCAGGAGTGCGAGCGGGCGCTGGCGCACCTGGAGGAGGTCGTCGCCTTCGAAGGCCCGGGCACGGTCGCGGCGATCGTGCTGGAGACGGTGGTCGGCACGGCCGGCATCCTGGTGCCGCCCGCCGGCTACCTCGCGGGCGTGCGGGAGATCTGCGACCGGTACGGCATCGTCTTCGTCCTGGACGAGGTGATGGCCGGCTTCGGCCGGACCGGCCGGTGGTTCGCCGCCGACCACTGGGGCGTCACGCCCGATCTGCTGACCTTCGCCAAGGGCGTCAACTCCGGGTACGTGCCGCTCGGCGGCGTCGCGATCTCCGCCGCGATCGCGGCGACCTTCGACCACCGGCCCTACCCCGGCGGGCTCACCTACTCCGGGCACCCGCTGGCCTGTGCCTCCGCCGTGGCGACGATCAACGCCATGGAGGAGGAGGGGATCGTGGAGAACGCCGCCCGCATCGGGGAGAGCGTCCTCGGTCCGGGGCTGCGCGAGCTGGCCGAGCGCCATCCGTCGGTCGGCGAGGTGCGCGGCCTGGGTGTCTTCTGGGCGCTGGAGCTGGTCCGGGACCCCACCACCCGCGAGCCGCTGGTGCCCTACAACGCGAGCGGGGAGGCGGCCGCGCCCATGGCCGCGTTCGCCGCGGCCTGCCGGGAGGCGGGGCTGTGGCCGTTCGTGAACATGAACCGCACCCATGTGGTGCCGCCCTGCACGATCACCGAGAGCGAGGCGAAGGAGGGGCTCGCCGCCCTCGACCGGGCCCTCTGTGTCGCCGACGCGCACACGCGCTGACACCCGGCCGCCGCCACCGGGGACCGGCGGGAGCAGGGCGGGATCCGTCCCTCTTTGCCCCGTCCTGTGTGACCTTCGTCCCTGCCTTTCGCCGATCCGGCGTGTACCGTTCCGCTGTTCGCGCGCACCACGCCCGTACGTTCCGCGACGGCCCTCGCCTATCTTGTTGCGAGGGCCGTTCGCATGCGCACGGCAGCGCGCCGCCATCGGAAGGGGAGACGGAACACGATGCCCGGCAGCGACGCTGTCAAGCGCACGACGCTGCGCTCACAGATCGCCGACGCACTGCGGGACGAGGTGGTCGCGGGGCGGCTGCCGGCGGGGCGCCAGTTCACCGTCAAGGAGATCGCCGAGAGCTACGGCGTGTCCGCCACCCCGGTCCGCGAGGCGCTGCTGGACCTGTGCTCGCAGGGCCTCCTCGACGTCGAGCTGCACAAGGGCTTCAGGGTCCGCGAGTTCACGTACGCCGACTTCCAGGAGATGATCGAGGCCCGCTCGCTGATCATCGAGGGGATCTTCCGCCGTTCCGCCCGCGAGGCGCTGGCCGGCGCCACCCCCGAGGCGCTGGCCTCGGTGCGCCGCCGCGCCGACGAGGCCGCCCGGGCGGCCCGCACCGGCGACCTCGACATCCTGATCGGCTACGACCTGCGCTTCTGGCGCGAGCTCACCGGACTCATAGGAAACCCGTACATATCCGGCTTCCTGGACGCCGTGCGGGTGCAGTGCTGGATCTTCGTCGTGCCGCTGCTGCGCGGCATGGGCGATCTCCGCGGCCGGCTCTGGCACGACCACACCGAGCTCGTCGAGGCCGTCGCCCGCCAGGACGCCGACCGCGCGGAGCGCATCATCGCCGCCTACAACGACCACTCCCTCGCCCTGATAGACAAACTGACCGGGCACTGAACTGACATCCGACCGCATAGGGTCGAGAGCGCCCATCGTCGTCGACCCACGGATCCCGCGATGTCACAGACCCAGCCGGCCGACGCGTCCGGCCGTACGGAGCCGACCGCAGACGCGGCCGCCGGCCCGGTCGTCCCGGCCCCCCGCGCCGAACCCCCGCAGACCGGTCCGGTCGATCTGACGGTGGTCGTGCCCGCCTACAACGAGGAGGAGCGGCTCGCCCCCAGCCTCACGGCGATCCGCGCCCATCTCGCCACGCTGGACGAGGCCTGGGAGGTCGTCGTCGTCGACGACGGCTCCACCGACGGCACGGCCGGTGTCGTCGAACGGGCGGCGGCCGAAGAGCCCCGGATCCGCCTGCTGCGCACCCCGGCCAACCGGGGCAAGGGCCACGCCGTCCGCACCGGCGTGCTCGCCTCGCACGGCACGCGCGTGCTCATCACGGACGCCGACCTGGCCACCCCCATCGAGGAGCTCGACCGGCTGCGTCGCCGGCTGGACGAGGGCGCCACCGCCGCCGTGGGCTCCCGCGCCCTGCCCGGCTCCCGCATATCCGTCCGCCAGCACGCGCTGCGCGAGCTCCTCGGCAGGCTCGGTGCCCGGCTGATCCGCGCGGCGGCCGTGCCCGGCATCCGCGACACCCAGTGCGGTTTCAAGCTCTTCGACGGCGAGAAGATCCGCACCGCCTGCGCCGGCTCCCGCCTCGACGGCTGGAGCTACGACGTCGAGATCCTGCGCTTCTTCCACCAGGCGGACTGGGAGGTGGCCGAGGTGCCCGTCCGCTGGGCGCACCAGCCCGGCTCCAAG
This sequence comes from Streptomyces sp. NPDC049577, assembly GCF_040675635.1. Lineage (NCBI taxonomy): Bacteria > Bacillati > Actinomycetota > Actinomycetes > Kitasatosporales > Streptomycetaceae > Streptomyces > Streptomyces sp. NPDC049577. The sequence continues at coordinate 6,882 of NZ_JBFAPH010000087.1, read as the reverse complement.
GTCCGCCCGACGGCCTACGCCACCGTCCTGGCCGACCTCATACGCCTGCGCCGGCCCGTCGTACGCCCGGTGGACCTGACCGTGGCCGGCCTCTTCCTGCTGCTGTCCTTCTTCCTCTACGGCGGACTCTGGAGCGACCTGGGCCGCGGCTACCTCGCCGATTCCGGCTCGGACCAGCAGCAGTGGGAGTGGTTCTTCGCCGTCACCGCCGACAACGTCTCCCACCTCCACAACCCGCTCTTCACCGGCCTGCAGAACGCCCCGCTCGGCGTGAACCTCATGGCGAACACCGTCATGCTGGGCCTCTCCGTCCCCCTCACACCCCTCACCCTGGCCTTCGGCCCCCACGTCACCTGGGCGGTCGTGCTCACCGGCGGGCTGGCCGTCACCGCGCTGGCCTGGTACTGGCTGATAGCCAGGCGCTTTGTGCGCTCCCGGTGGGCCGCCGCGCTCGGCGGCGGCTTCTGCGCCTTCGCGCCGCCGATGGTCTCGCACGGCGTCGCGCACCCCAACTTCGCCGTCCTCTTCGTGATGCCGCTGATCATCGACCGGATGCTGCGGCTCTGCGAGGGCCGCCGCCCCCGGCGGGACGCCGTCGTGCTCGGCCTCCTCCTCGCCTACCAGATCTACCTGGGCGAGGAGGTGCTGCTGCTGGCCGTCACCGGCCTCGCGCTCTTCGCCCTCGGCTACGCGCTCGCCTCCCCGGACGTGGCCCGTGCCCTCGCCGGACGCCTGGCACGCGGCCTCGCCGTCGCCGGCCTCGTCGCCGCCGTCCTGGTCGTCGGCCCGGTCGCCTGGCAGTTCTACGGGCCGCAGAGCTACCACAGCGTGCTGCACGGCCAGGTCGGCAACCATCCGATGGCCCTGCTGGAGTTCGCCACCCGCTCACTGGGCGGCGACGAGAAGATCGCCGCGTCGCTGTCGCTCAACCGGACCGAGGAGAACGCCTTCTTCGGCTGGCCCCTCCTCGTCCTCGCCGTGGCCGTCGTCGTCCGGCTCCGCGACCAGCCGCGCGTCCGCGCCCTCGGCTTCACCGCGCTGGCCGCCGCCGTCCTCTCCCTCGGCCAGAACATCCCCCTGCCCGGCACGGACCGCACCCTCCCCGGCCCGTGGCGGCTCGTCGCCCGGCTGCCGTTCTTCGAGTCCGTCATCGAATCGCGCACGGCCATGGTGTGCGTCCCCGCCCTCGGCATCCTGATCGCCCTGGCCTGCGACCGGCTGGCCCTCGCCCGCGCCCGCAGCGAGCGCGAGAGCTCCCGCCGGCTGCTCGGCTGGGCCGGGCTCGCCGTCGCGCTCGTCCCGCTGCTGCCCACCCCGTACCGGACGGTGGAGCGCGCGCCGGCGCCGGCCTTCATCGCCGACGGCACCTGGCGCCAGTACGTCCGCCCCGGGCACACGCTGGTGCCCGTCCCCGTGCCCAGCCCCGCCGACGTCACCGCCCTGGGCTGGCAGATCGAGGCCGGCATGGGCTTCGCCCTCCCCGGCGGCTACTTCAACGGCCCCTGGGGGCCCGAGCGCATCGGCATCTACGGCCCCGAGCCCCGCGCCACCTCCGACCTGCTGAACAAGGTCCGCGAGAGCGGCCAGACGCCGCCCGTCGGCGACGCCGAGCGCCGCGCCTTCCGCGACGACCTGGCCTTCTGGCGCGCCGACGTCCTCGTCCTGCCCCGCCAGGACAAGGGCACCGCCCTGCGCGAGACCGTCACGCGGCTCGCGGGCGCCGCACCGGCCCGCATCGGTGACACGTGGGTATGGGACGTACGGGACCGCGGTTGACGCCCTGTATGACAAGCGGTTGAGCCGCACTACGCTGGCCCGACCACCGCATACGAGAGTGAGTCCACGTGGCCTGTGACCTCTGGCTGGTCCCCCTGGTCGATGTGCTCTGCCACAGCCCGGACAACCCCTTCGCCGAGGAACTCGCCACGTACGACAAGGCCCTCGGCGAAGCCGGGCTCCCGCCCGTCCCCGTCTTCGGCTACATGCCGGGCCTGTCCGGCGACGTCGCGCCGGTCGCCGCCTTCGACTACGACGCACTGCACTTCCTGCGCCGCGCCTACCTGCTGACCGTGTGCGGCCTGGAGATCACGCCCATCGACGAACTGGGCGGCGACTACGAGCAGTTGCTGGAGATCTTCGAATCCACGGCCCAGGAGTCGCACCTGGTCTGGCACTACGACCACGCGGGGGCGTACGTCCCCCTCGACTTCACGCACCCGCTGACCAACGACGAACTCCTGGAGGGCGGCGGACCCTTGGGATCCACGCAGGGCTTGTTACGCGAACTGGAGCTGGTCGCCCCGGTGTTGGGCCTGTCGCCGTCGAATCCACCGGTCGCGCCGGACCCGGACAGCCCGTACGCGAGGGAACAACACGTATGGCTGAGCCTGCACACGGCGGCGACGCGGAGCCTCGGGCAGGGATCCATGATCGTCTTTGGGTGACGCACAGGTTGTGGGCAGTCGTGCCGCTGGGGCAGGCACTGGGGGAGGGCGGGCACAACCGGCCCGCACCGGCCCACCGGGCTGCACCACCCGCTGGGGGTCCGGGGGCGGCGCCCCCGGACCGTACCCCCTACCGGGGCGACTCCGGCGGCCTTTGCCTCGGCATGTTCGGCCGCGTCCCCGGCGGCAACGGAAAGCGCCCGATCGCCCCCCCGTTCTCCCCCCGCGGCCCCCACGCCACCAGCGACTGCGTCAGCAGCGGCGCCGGGCCGGCCCGGAACTCGACCATCCAGTCGGCCGTTTCGGCCCGCACCAGCTCCGAGACGTCCTCACAGAAGCGCCGCAGGACATTGAGGCACCGTTCCGCCGCCTCGCTCGCCGTGCCCTCCGTCGGGCCGAGGACCTCGCGCACACACTCCGACGCCCAGTCGAACTGGAGCACCTCCAGCCGCCGCTGCACCGCCTGGGCCGTGGCGACGGCCCGCATCCAGCCGGACGTCAGCCCGAAGTAGCGGTCGCAGGCCACGCACGCCACCGCGCCCAGCAGCGCCAGGAACGCCCAGGAGGCCCCCGCCCGCAGCACGCCGGTCAGCTGGAGCAGCGGCAGGGCCGCGCCCACGACGGCGAAGGCGGCGACGGCCACCCGCAGCCCGCGCGCCCAGCGGCGTTTCCAGGCGCGGTCGGCCAGATACCAGTCGGCGAGGTAGACCGCGCCGGTCTCCACCCACCGGTACAGCTCGTCGAGACGCTGTGCGGGTTCGCCCCAGTCCCCCTGCGGAAAGGTCCGGCCGCGCAGATCGCCCCGGTGCGGTGATCCTTGGCCTCCCTGCTCCCGCGGGGCCCCCTCGGGCTGCATCTCAGGCTGGCTCACCCCTGCACTCCCTCTCGCCGCTGATCGCAGGCTCCTTCCTACCGCCGAACGGTTGGCGTTGGGAGCGACATCCGGCCTTTTCCGCCCGTAAGTGCAGGGGAATCGGGTATATAGCGCGGTACGTCCTCACCCGAAAGAGTGCACGCCGGTCGGGCCAATGACGCCAAAGGGACCGCACGGCAGTGATCGTTCCGCGAGGCAATAGGGTGAGCCCCGTGAAGGTCCTCGTCATCGGCGGCGGCGCCCGCGAACACGCCCTGTGCCGCTCACTGTCCCTCGACCCCGACGTCACCGCCCTGCACTGCGCCCCCGGCAACGCCGGGATCGCCGAGGTCGCCGAGGTCCACGCGGTGGACGCGCTGGACGGCGCGGCCGTCGCGGAGCTGGCCGGCGCGCTCGGCGCGGACCTGGTGGTGGTCGGCCCCGAGGCCCCGCTGGTCGCGGGCGTCGCGGACGTCGTGCGCGAGCACGGCATCCCGGTCTTCGGCCCGTCCGCGGAGGCGGCCCGCCTGGAGGGCTCCAAGGCGTTCGCCAAGGACGTCATGGCGGCCGCCGGCGTCCCCACCGCCCGCAGCTATGTGTGCACCACCCCCGAGGAGATCGACGAGGCCCTCGACGCCTTCGGCGCGCCCTACGTCGTCAAGGACGACGGGCTCGCGGCCGGCAAGGGCGTCGTCGTCACGGGCGATCTGGCCGCCGCCCGCGAGCACGCCCTGGCCTGCGGCCAGGTGGTGATCGAGGAGTTCCTGGACGGCCCCGAGGTCTCCCTCTTCGCGATCACCGACGGCGAGACGGTGCTGCCGCTGCAGCCCGCCCAGGACTTCAAGCGCGCGCTCGACGGGGACGAGGGCCCCAACACCGGTGGCATGGGCGCCTACTCGCCGCTGCCGTGGGCCGATCCCAAGCTGGTCGACGAACTGATGGAGACCGTCCTCCAGCCGACCGTGGACGAGCTGCGCCGCCGCGGCACCCCCTTCTCCGGGCTGCTCTTCGCGGGCCTGGCGATCACCTCGCGCGGGGTGCGGGTGATCGAGTTCAACGCGCGCTTCGGCGACCCGGAGACCCAGGTCGTCCTCGCCCGGCTGAAGACGCCGCTGGCGAGCGTCCTGCTGAACGCCGCCACCGGCAACCTGGCCGCCGAGCCGCCGCTGCGCTGGCGCTCCGACGCGGCCGTGACCGTGGTGGTCGCCTCGCACAACTACCCGGGTACCCCGCGCACCGGCGATGTGATCGAGGGCCTGGACGAGGCCGCGAAGGTGCCCGGCACCTATGTGCTGCACGCCGGTACCAAGCACGACGCCGCAGGTCAGGTGGTCAGCGCGGGCGGCCGTGTGCTGTCGGTGACGGCCACCGGGGAGAGCCTGGAGGCCGCGCGGACGCGGGCCTACGAGGCGGTGTCGCGGATCCGGCTGGACGGCTCGCACCACCGCACGGACATCGCGGCGAAGGCGGCGGCGGGCCAGTAACGCCCCGCCGGGCTCATTCCGCAACACCAGTCCCACCTGTAGGGGGCTGCGGTGAGACGATCGGCGCCGCGCTCGCACGGGCTTTACCCAAAGCCATTCCATCGAGTGACCGATCGTCCAACCGGCTGACGCGGGCCGCACCCCCAACTAGGGTGCGGCGCAGGCCCGCTGCCGCACATCCGGCAACTGGCCCACCGGCATTGCGATGTCAGAGGCCGGTGCCACAGTGGGGGAGGTAGGCAACGACGGCGGCGCCGGGCCCGCGCGGGCCGGCCGCCGAGGCACCCGGCAGAGCACTACAGGCAACTGGGGGTGATCGGTCCCGTGGCGGTTCCCGAAGCAGGCGCGCACGCCGCGCGCGCACGGGCCCTCGCCGTCCTGCGCGTGCGCAGCGCAGCGCTGGCCGTGGCGCTGCTGCCCGCGGCCGTGGCCGTGGTGCTGCTGGCCGGCTCCCTCATGGGCCGCATCCCCGACGGCTCCGGCTGGAGCGCGCTGCGGCTGTCGGTGACGGCCGCGGCCGTGGTCGTGCTGGTGCTGGCGGCCGCCGTGGCCGCCGTGGTCGCCCGGGCCCGGCCCGCCCTGAGCCCGACGGTCCCCATCCCGGAGGAGACCGCCCCCGACCTCTACCGCCTGGTCCGCGACCTCGCCGACCGGCTGGACGTCCCGGCGCCCTCCGCCATAGCCCTCACCCCCGACTGCGACAGCTGGCTCGAGGACCGTACGCATCCCGCGCACGGCCCTTCGCGCGAGAGGGCCACGTCCCGCGGCCGGGCGCGCCCCCCGGGAGGCGAGCCGCGGGTCGCGGCGCCGGTGCTGGTCATCGGCTCGCCCTTCCTGTGGTGGATGCGCGTCGCCGAGCTGCGCGCCCTGCTCGCCCCGGTCGTCGCCGGCACCGGCCCCTCGGCGAACCCCGACATAGCGGCCGCCCGCCGCTTCGTCCGGGGCCTGGACGCCGCCGTGGCCGTCGCCGCCAAGCGGCCCGCCCTCGCCTTCGTCGGCTGGACCGCGCGGCTGCTGCTGCGCGCCTGCCGCGACCACGCCGCCGAGATGGAGCGCGGTGTGGCCGCGGCCGCCTCCGAGCGCGCCCAGGCCGTCGACTACGGCCTGCGGATCGTCGCCCAGGAGCAGGTCGGCCTGGCCTACGCCGGCTGGGACCGGCTGCTCAACCGGGTGGCGCTGCCCGCCTGGCGGATGGGCCGCTGGCCCTCCCGGCTGGACGCCGGCGTGGTCTCCGCGCTCACCGAGCTCTCCCGCCGCGACCGGCTGGCGGAGGGCTTCGCCTCCCGGCTCGGCGAGCGGCCCGCCTGCGATCTGCTGGAGGAGCCCGGTCTCATCGACGAGGCCGCCTCCCTGCTGGCCGCCCGGCTCTTCCACGGCGGCCCCTGCGAGCCCGGTCCCGACTGGTCCCCGGTCGCCTGGAGCCAGTACCCGGAGGAGGTCGTGGACCGCAAATGGCGGCTGGAGGCCGCCCGGCTGCACCGCGTCCTCGACGACATAGCCGCCTGCGGCGCCGGGGTCGGCGCCGCAGGCGGCGACCGGCCCGGCCCCGGTCAGGACACCACCCCCGACGCCCCCACGGTCGCCCGTATCCTCGACCGCCTCACCGGCCCGGCCGGCAGCGGCGTCGGCGAGGAACTGGAGGTGCGGCTGAGCGCGGAGGTGGCCCGGGAAGCCGCCCGGGAAGCCGCCCGTGACGCGGCGGGGGAGCGGCGCGCGGCGGGCCCCGGCGCGCCGGCGGTCGCGGGGGACCCCTGGGTCGACGGCCTGGCCCCGCTCTTCCCCCTGCAGCCGCCCCGCAGCGGTCGCGAGCTGCTCACCGACCACGTCACCGCCCTGGTCTGCTGTGCCGCCGTCGACACCGCCGGCGCCACCCCGGGCCTCGACTGGCTGGACGGCCCCGCCCTGCTGATCGGCGGCGCCCGCCGGGCCGATCTGTCGCGCTCGGTCCTCAGCCTCATCGAGGACGGCGACGGAGAGCCCCTACGGGCCTGGCTGGGCGAGGTCGGAGTGCGCACCGAGAAGCCGGTGCGGCTCGTGTGACACCTGGGGCGACGGCCGGCCACGGTCCGTCCGCGCCCGCCCGCTCCCCTGGATACGGAGC
>NZ_JBFAPH010000086.1:0-19772 GCF_040675635.1 Streptomyces sp. NPDC049577 | reverse complement strand
CGGCGACGGTCGCGGGGGATCTGCGCAACACCCACGCGCGCGTCGCCGGCCGTCGGGCGGAGGCGGCGTGCTTGGTGCAGGAGGAGGTCCGGCTGCTGGAACTGCTCGAAAGGCGCGAGGAACAGGCGACGGCACTCGGACTTCCGGTTGCGCTCATAGCCGGCGTCTGGGCCGACGAACAGACCACCCGCCTTGCCCACTGGGCGGATCGTGCTCGGAAGGCAGCCCCAGCGCGCGGGTGGGTCGGTCGGTGGCGCAGAAGCCGGGCGCTCAAGGCACTGGTCACCGCGCCCAGGACCGATGCCTCACATCTCGGGTGGCCGGCATGGGCCACTGAACGTCCGGTGACTGCCGAGCTGCTGACGAGTCTGGCGGCGGCGGCAGATACGGAGCGGGAACTGAGGGACCTCGGGCCCCTGCACCTCCAGCGGGACGAAAAGGTGCTGCGTCAGGCGCGTACGGAGTTGTCGGCCGCGCTGTCGGAGCTGTCGGCGGAGCTGGCCAGAGCCGCGTCCGCCGAGGCGCTGTCTCGCGCCCAGGGCCTGATGGGGCAGCGGTTCCAGGCGCTCAGGCGCCGTTCCGGGTTCCAGAAGAGCCAGAAGAACCTGATGACGCACGTGAAGGCGTGGGCCATCAGCACCCACTCGGTGCGCCAGCTGGAGCTCACGCCGAAGCTGTTCGACCTGGTCGTCATCGACGAGGCGAGTCAGTGCTCCATCGCATCGGTCCTGCCGCTGCTCTTCCGGGCCCGGCGAGCGCTGATCATCGGCGACCCGATGCAGCTGGGGCACATCGCGGACGTCTCGGCCGAGCAGGAGCACCGGGCCAGGACCCGGGCGGGGCTGAGCGCGGCGCAACTGGAAGACCACAGGCTCGCGTACCACGTGCACTCCTCCTACCACGCCGCCGCGCAGCACGGCGATTCCGCGCTGCTCCTCGACGAGCACTATCGCTGTCATCCCGCGATCGCGGACATCGTCAACGGATACTGCTACGCAGGTCAGTTGCAGGTTCTCACGGACGTACGACGACAGATTCCGGCACTCGTCCCGCTGGGCGCCGCCGAACCGGCCCCTGTCCTGGGCTGGGTGGACGTTCCGTACGGCGAGTCGGCGCGGGGCCCGGGCGACAAGTCATGGCGAAACGCGGAGGAGGCCGCAGCCGTCCGGCGCGTGGTGGACGACCTGCTGGCCAGGCTTCCCGAGGACGCCACGGTGGGTGTCGTAACGCCTTTCCGGGCGCAGAAGGAAGCACTCGAGCGGGTGTTGCGGGACGAACGGGTGCGGGTGGGCACAGTGCACGCCTTCCAGGGCGGGCAGCGGGACATCATGCTTCTGAGCCCGGTTGCGGCAGGCAACACACCGCCGCGGACCACCCACTGGGTGACGAGTCAGGTCAACTTGTGGAACGTGGCGATCACTCGGGCGAAGTCACAGCTCATCACCGTGGGCGGTCATGCCTTCTGGCAGGAGCGGGACGGGCTCCCGGCGCTGCTCGCGCGGCGTTCGTCCCTGTTGCAGACAGGGACGAACGATGCCCCTCACACGTCCCCCGGCGACGCACGGGGCGCGGATCCTCGACGCGAACAGCTCGCCAACCAGCTCCAGCAGTACTTGGCGGCAAGCGGGATCACCGACGTGGAGCGAGCCGCGGTGGTCGGCGGTCATACCGTGGACCTGCTGTTCACCGAGAATGGCGCGAACACAGCGGTCCTGATCGACGACGGGCCACCACCCGGCCGGGACCCGGCACGGCACCTGCGGCTGACGCACGCACGTGCCGACTTGCTCACCGGACTGCCGTCCGGTGGATACGGTGCGAAGGCAGGGCCGGTGGTACACACCGTCCGGGTGCCGGCGTGGCGGATCCTGGCCGGGGACAGCGCGCTGGAGCCGCTGTTCGACTGAGTGCCGGAGCCAACCGGCCTCGGGCCCGCATGGACCCGATGCATTGACAACGGCAAGAAGCCAGCCGTATATCTAAACGTTCATCATACGGTTACGGTGTGCAATCTCGACGGCGCGGCCATGAGGGGACATGGCCGCGCCTGGTGCGTATGACACGCGGGTCTGCACGGCGTGGGGGATCAAAGGGGGCGGCGGCAGTGACCGGGCGTCTGATCGGCGGGCGGTTCCGGCTCCTGGGAGCCATCGGCACCGGGAACATGGGCGAAGTCCACAGGGCAGAGGATCTCCACAGAGCGGAAGGGGATCCGGCCCGTACCGTCGCCGTGAAGATGCTGCTCCGCCGGCGCTCCGGAACGCTGATCGACGCGGGTGCGGACCGCAATGCCGTCCCGCGGTTCGCTCGCGAAGTGCGCATCATGCGACGTCTTGAGCATCCCAACCTCACCCGTATCGTCGACGGAGGTGTCGACGAGGCCGAAGGCAGCCTGCCGTATCTGGCCATGGAGCTTCTGGACGGCGAGACCTTACGTGATCTGATCGAGGAGGAGCGGCAGCTCCCGCTGGAGTGGGCCACCGCCATCGGGGCCCAGATCGCAGCCGGTCTGAGCGCGGCCCACACAGCAGGTGTGGTCCACCGCGACCTCAAGCCCGCCAACGTCATGCTGACCATGGGGGGCACGGTGAAGGTTCTGGACTTCGGCATGGGCCGCATCGCCGATGACCCGGACGAGCCGCAGCTGACCAGTACGGGGGTCAGCGTCGGTACCGCCCGCTACATGGCTCCCGAGCAGTTCGAGGCCAGAGAGGTTACCTACACGGCCGACCTGTACGCGCTCGGCTGTGTGCTGTACGAAATGCTGGCCGGCGTACCGCCCTTCACGAGCGGCTCGGCATATGAGCTGGGACACAGGCACATCAGCCAGGACCCCACCCCCGTAGGGATCGTTCGACCCGCGGTGCCGCCGGAGCTGGCGGACCTGGTGCACCGGCTGCTGGCCAAGGACCCGGCCGAGCGCCCCTCCGACGCCGCCGCCGTACGCGACGCGTTCCTGTCCATGACGTCACCGGTCGGCGACGGCGGTGTTTCCGCCCTTCCGCACTGGGGCGCCCTCGACCCGTTACGCGTCCTGCTCTCGGTGAAGCCGTCCTCCGTCACGCCGCTCGCTCCCCGCACACCAGAGCGTTCCCGTCCGTCGCCGTCCCGTGTGAGCATGGACGTCTTCGGCGTCCACCGCACCCTGATCGAGGACTACCGCGACTTCACCAAGGGCGGCACCGTCATCCGTGACGACCGGATCGCGAAGTTCGTCGAAGAAGATCTGAACGACAAATCCCAGTGGCCGGACCCCTGGCTGTCGCTCAACCCCTTCTTCAAGAGCGGCGGAACGGTCAAGGAGTTATCCGACCAGCACGTGCTGCACAAGGAGTGCGCCAAGATCTTCCGGACGGGCAAGACGGAACGCGGCACGGTTCCCGACGGCCGTACCCTCACTCTCCATCAGCACCAGCGCGAGGCCGTCGATGCCGCCACCTCCCGCGCTTCGTACGTACTGACGACCGGGACCGGTTCCGGAAAGTCGCTCGCCTATATCGTCCCCATCGTCAACAAGGTCCTGCACGACCGAGACGCCGAAGGGCCCAGGGCGCCCAAGAGGGTGCGGGCGATCATCGTCTACCCGATGAACGCACTCGCCAACAGCCAGCTCAAGGAGCTGGAGAAATATCTGCGCGACGGCTACCCGGCGGGCCGCGAGCCGGTCACCTTCGCCCGGTACACGGGCCAGGAGGACGACGAGAAGCGCAGGGAGATCCGCGACAATCCGCCGGACATCCTGCTCACCAACTACGTGATGCTGGAGCTGATGCTGACCCGGCCCGCGGACCGGGACAGCCTCATCCAGATGGCCCGCGGCCTTCAGTTCCTGGTCTTCGACGAGTTGCACACCTACCGCGGCCGGCAGGGCGCCGACGTGGCCCTGCTGATCCGGCGCGTCCGCGAGGCCTGCCGGGCACCGGATGTCCAGTGCATCGGCACGTCGGCCACCATGTCGACAGAGGGCTCGCTCGACGATCAGAAGAAGGTGGTCGCGGCAGTGGCCAGCACCCTCTTCGGCACGCAGGTACGGCCCGAGCACGTCATCGGGGAAACCCTTGTGCGTGCGACCGAGGAGGCTCCCGGCACCGTCTCCGCCCAGCGTCTCGCCGCACCCGCGCCGCCGCAGTCGTACGAGGATCTTGTGCGCGACCCGCTGGCTCGGTGGATCGAGACCCGCTTCGGCCTGGCGACCGACGAGGCCACCGGCCGCCTGGTGCGCCGACGACCGACGAAGATCGAGGTCGCCGCCCGCGAGCTGGCCGAAGGATCGGGAGTCACCGAGGAACAGTGCGCGGCGGCCATCCGGGCGACCCTGGAGGCCGGCTCCCGGGCACGGCACCCGGAGACGGGCCGGCCTCTCTTCGCCTTCCGGCTGCATCAGTTCCTCTCCAAGGGCGACACCGTCCACGTCACCCTGGAGGACAAGCTCTCCCGGCACCTCACGCGCTCATACCAGTTGGAGCAGCCGAAGAGCGGCGGAAAGCTGCTGATGCCCCTGGCGTTCTGCCGCGAATGCGGGCAGGAGTACATGACGGTCTGGCGCAACGAGAAGGACGGCACCGTCCGTTATGAGGCGCGCCGTGACACCTCCGCCACGGGCGGGCGGCAGGGTGACGGATACCTGTACACCGATCCCGAGCGGGAGTGGCCGTCCAGTCTCCAGTACGCGGTGGACGACCGGCGGCTGCCCGAGTCGTGGCTGGAACTGGACGAGCGGGGCCAGGAGGTCGTCAAGAAGACCTACCGGGACCGGGTGCCGCGCGCCGTCACCGTCGACGCCTTCGGTTACGAGGGCCGGGGCGATCTCAAGGCCGCGTTCGTGCCCTCCCCCTTCCTGTTCTGCCTGCACTGCGGTGTGTCCTACGAGCAGACGCGCGGCAAGGACTTCGCCAAGCTGGCGACGCTGGACCAGGAGGGCCGCTCGTCGGCGACGTCCTTGATCTCCACGTCGGTCGTGCGGTCGCTGAAGTCGGTACCGGAAGGGGCCCTGGACAAAGAGGCTCGCAAGCTCCTCACGTTCGTCGACAACCGGCAGGACGCCTCCCTGCAGGCCGGTCACTTCAACGACTTCGTCCAGGTCACGCAGCTGCGCGGAGCGTTGTACAAGGCGGCCCTGGCGGCGGGCGAGGCAGGCGTCCACCACGAGGAGCTGGCGTCGGCCGTCGCGGACGCGCTCGCTCTGGACCCGGCCGACTACACGGGCCAGGACGATCTGCCGCCCTCGCTCGCCCATGCCGCGGCCAGGACGCTCCGTGACGTGATCGCCTTCCGGCTCTACATCGACCTGCAACGCGGCTGGCGGATCACCATGCCGAACCTTGAGCAGACAGGCCTGCTCAGGATCGACTATGCGGATCTCGACTGGCTGGCCGCGCGACAGGACCGATGGGCCGGCACCCACCGGGCGCTGCGCGACGGTGACCCCGCACTTCGTGCGGAGATCACCAAGACGCTGCTCGACGAGATGCGCCGTTCCCTCGCCATCGACGTGTCCTACTTCCGGGACGACTTCGACGCCCTGCAGCGGGCCAGTGAAGAACGCCTCGTGGATCCGTGGATCCTGTCCGAGTCGGACAAGCCGCGTGTGGGTACCGCATATCCGCACCCGTCCCGGCCGGGCATGGACCGCTCGGGGCTGTTCCTGTCCGCACGCGGCAAGTTCGGCAAATACCTGCGGCGTGCCGACAGTTCCTTCCGGAACCTCGATCCAGCGGATCTCCAGCTGGTCATTGAGGAGCTGCTGACGGTCCTGGCCGCAGCCGGGCTGGTGAAGGAGGTCTCGGCCACTCCGCAGCGCGCCGGACGACACCGCAGACCGGCCGCCTCCGCCGCGAGCGGATACCGGGTGGCCGCGCAGACGCTCGTCTGGCGTGCAGGCGACGGTGAAGCGGGGGCGCACGACCCGCTGACCCGCACCTACCAGAGCGGGGACGGCCCGCGGGTCAACACGTTCTTCCGCGACCTGTACAGGGAGGCGGCCGCCGCCCTCGCAGGACTGTTCGCACGCGAGCACACGGCACAGGTACCGCCGGAAGAGAGAGCGAAGCGTGAGGACGAGTTCCGCACCGCCCAGCTGAAGCTGCTCTACTGCTCCCCCACCATGGAGCTGGGCGTCGACATCTCCTCGCTCAACGCGGTGCTGATGCGCAACGTGCCGCCCACTCCCGCCAACTACGCGCAGCGCTCCGGTCGTGCGGGCCGCAGCGGCCAGCCAGCCCTGGTGACCACGTACTGTGCGACGGGCAACAGCCACGACCAGTACTACTTCCGCCGCTCGGAGCGCATGGTGGCCGGCGCCGTCGCCCCACCGCGCCTCGACCTCGCCAACGAGGACCTGGTCCTCTCCCACCTCCAGGCCATCTGGCTCGCCGAGGCCGGCCTGAAGCTGGGGCGTGCGGTGCCCGACGTCCTGGACGTGTCGTACCCGGACACAGGTGACCGGCCGGACCCTGAGCTGGAGCTGTTGCCCCACATCCACGACGGCTCCCACGACGCCGGTGCCCAGAGCCGGACCGTGGACCAGGCACTGCGCGTCCTCGGCCCGCTGCTCCCCGACTTCGCCGAGACGACGTGGTGGCACGACGACTGGATCCAGGACAAGGTCCGCACGGTGCCGGAGCGGTTCGACCGTGCCTTCGACCGCTGGCGCCAGCTGTTCCGTGCCGCACTCACCGACCAGTACATCCAGAACAAGCGTCGGCTCGACTACAGCCTCACCGAAGGGGACCGCAGGCGGGCCAACTCCCGCCGTCTTGAGGCGGAGATCCAGCTGAATCTGCTGATGAACGAAAGCGTCGACAGCAAGTCCGTGCTCTCCGACTTCAACCCCTACCGCTACCTGGCGTCCGAGGGCTTCCTGCCCGGCTACAGCTTCCCGCGCCTTCCGCTCGCCGCATACATCCCGAGAGCAGGCCGCCGCGGAGACGGTGACTACCTCCAGCGGCCGCGCTTCCTGGCGATCAGGGAGTTCGGCCCGGGGGCGCTCGTGTACCACGAGGGCGCCCGCTATCAGGTGACCCGCATCCAGATCCCGCCGGACTCTTCCGGCGACCTGGCCACCGGCTCGGCCCGCCGCTGCGCGCACTGCGGCTACCACCACGACCCGGCTCGGCGCGAGGACCTCTGCGCGATGTGCGGTGCACGCCTGGGCGATGCGACCCACGGCCTGCTACAACTGCACACCGTGTACACCACGCGCCGGGAGCGGATCTCCTCCGACGAGGAGGAGCGGCGCAGAGCCGGCTTCAAGCTGCAGACGTCCTACCGCTTCCACGACCACGGCACCCGCAAGGGCCGGCTGAACGCGTCGGCCGACGACACCGCCGGTGGCCGGCTGGCCGAGCTGGCCTACGGTGACTCGGCCACGGTCAGGATCACCAACACCGGTCGGGTGCGGGCCAAGGAGGGCGAGCCGGCCGGCTACTGGCTCGATCTGGCCGACGGCCGCTGGATGAACGACAAGGATGCCTCCGAGGCGTCCGGCGACTCCGGCGAGCTTCCCGTGATCGACCGGGACGGCAACGAACGCCGTCGCAAGCAACGGGTCATCCCGTATGTCGAGGACCGCCGCAACATCCTCGTGATGACGTTGGCGGATCCGCTGCCCGAACCTGTCGCGCTCTCCCTCATGTACGCGCTCGAGCGCGGCATCGAGGCCGCGTTCGAGCTGGAGGACGTCGAGCTCTCCAGCGAGCTCCTGCCACCGGACGACGGCCCCCGCAACCGCATCCTGTTCATGGAGGCGGCCGAGGGCGGTGCGGGTGTGCTGCGACGGTTGCAGGCGGAGACGGACGCCCTCGCCAAGGCGGCCAGGTACGCCCTGTCCATCTGCCACTTCGCCGACGATGGAACCGACCTGGGGGGCCCGCACCCGGACCGGGAGTGCGAGCTCGGCTGTTACGAGTGCCTTCTGACGTACGGCAACCAGCTCAACCACGCGCTGATCAACCGCCACACCGTGCGCGATCTGCTGGTCCGCTTCGCCTCGGCGACGGCGCACCGGGAGTCTCGTGGAGAGTCCCGCTCCGAGCAGTTCCGGCGCCTGGTCGACCAGTCGCCGGCCGGGCTCACGGCCGTCGAGACGACCGCGGCCGAGCTCGCGGCGCAGGGCGACTTCCTGGGCTGGGTGAAGGCCCGGGGCCTGCGCCTTCCGGACGCGGCGGGCACCTTCCTCACGGAGGCCAACGCGACCCCGGACTTCGTCTACCGGCTGCCCGGAGTGAAGCTGGCCGTCTTCGTGGACACCCCGCACAAGGAGCAGGACGCCCTGCGGGACGAGGACGCCGAGGAGCGCCTGATCGACGCCAGCTGGGACACCGTCCGTTTCCCCCACGGCGCCGACTGGGACGCGATCGCCGCCGTCCACTCCCGCTACTTCGGCAGCCCGGCCGCCCGCTGACCCGCCGCTCACCAACCTCAGGACTCAGGACTCGACGACCGACATGCCACTGACGTACTCCACGGGTTCTCTCGTCACCGCTCGCGGCCGCGAGTGGGTGGTGCTCCCCGAGAGCCGGCCCGACCTCCTCGTGCTGCGCCCGCTGGGCGGCTCCGACGACGACATCGCCGCCGTCTTCCCGGCCTTCGAGGAGGTACGGGGCGCGCAGTTCGCGCCGCCGGAGCCGGACGATCTGGGCGACCAACGCGCGGCCGGGCTGTTACGTACGGCCCTGAGGATCGGCTTCCGCTCCGGCGCCGGCCCGTTCCGGTCGCTCGCCGGCATCGCGGTGGAGCCGCGCGCCTACCAGCTCGTCCCTCTGCTCATGGCACTGCGGCAGAACACCGTGCGCATGCTCATCAGCGACGACGTGGGCATCGGGAAGACGATCGAGGCCGGACTGATCGCGAGCGAGCTGCTCGCACAGGGCGAGGCCACAGGCCTGGCGGTCCTGTGCTCCCCCGCCCTCGCGGAGCAGTGGCAGCAGGAGCTGCGCAGCAAGTTCGGCATCGACGCGGAGCTGGTGCTCGCCTCGACGGTCTCCCGGCTCGAGCGGAGCCTGGACCTGGGGCAGTCGCTCTTCGACAGATACCCGAACGTGATCGTGTCGACGGACTTCATCAAGTCGCCCCGCCACCGGGACGACTTCGTCCGGCACTGCCCCGACCTGGTGATCGTGGACGAGGCCCATACCTGTGTGGCCGCCGACGACGCCGCGGCCGGCTCGCAGAACCAGCTGCGCCACGAGCTGCTGCGCCGGGTCGCAGAGGACGCCACCCGCCACCTGCTGCTGGTGACGGCCACCCCGCACAGCGGAAAGGAGTCCGCCTTCCGCAACCTCCTGGGGCTGGTCAAGCCGGAACTGGCCGAGGTGAACCTGGAGTCGGAGGCGGGCCGCAAACTCCTCGCCCAGTACTTCGTGGCGCGCAAACGGGCCGACGTACGCCAGTACCTCACCAGGGAGGACGGGCTCGACGACGACGCCCTTGCCGAGCGGACCGCCTTCCCCTCGGACCGTGACTTCAAGAACGCCACCTACAAGCTGTCGCCGGAGTACCGCTCCCTGCTCGACGACGCCATCGCCTATGCGCGTGAGCGCGTGGAGGAGGCGGACGGCCAGGGCAAACGGGAGTCACGGATCGCCTGGTGGTCCGCGATCGCCCTGCTGCGTTCCCTGGTGTCGTCGCCCCGCGCCGCCGCCCAAACGCTGCGGACACGCTCGGCCGCGGCCGTAGCGGCCTCGGCCGAGGAAGCCGACCGGCTCGGCGCGCCGCTCATCAGCGACGCGGCCGACAGCGATGCCATGGAGGGCATGGACGTCGCACCGGGTGCGGAGATCGCGGCGGACAGTCGCCGAAGCCGGCTGGCGGAGCTCGCCGAGCGCGCCCGGAAGCTTGAGGGGCCGGATGAGGACCTCAAGCTCAAGGCGCTCATCAAGCACCTCAAGGCGCTGCTCGCCGACGGGTACAACCCGATCGTCTTCTGCCGATACATCCCCACGGCCGACTACTTGGCCGGTCAGCTGGAGAACCGGGACGGCAGGCGCGGCCCGCTCGGGGCGAAGACGGTCGTGGCCTCCGTCACCGGCACGCTCTCCCCGCAGCAGCGCATCGAACGCATCGAGAAGCTCGCCGAGGAGACCGGGGAGGGCGCCGCTGCACGCCGTGTCCTCGTCGCTACGGACTGCTTATCCGAAGGCGTCAACCTTCAACACCATTTCGACGCAGTTATCCACTATGACCTGGCCTGGAACCCGACCCGCCACGACCAGCGCGAGGGCCGCGTCGACCGGTACGGCCAGCGCAGGGACCGGGTGCGCGTCATCACGCTCTACGGCGAGGACAACGGCATCGACGGCAAGGTCCTGGACGTGCTCATCAAGAAGCACCGCCAGATCAAAAAAGACCTCGGCATCTCCGTCTCCGTGCCGGACGAGCTGTCGACGGGCGTCACCGATGCCATCGTCGAATGGCTCCTGATGCGCGGCCGGGAGGACGAGGACGCGCTCTTCAGCGCGGACGCGTTCAAGGTGAGCACCGCCAGGCTGGACAGCGACTGGAACTCGGCGGCAGAGCGCGAGAAGGCATCGCGTTCGCGGTTCGCGCAGCGTTCCGTACACCCGGAGGAGGTGGCCCGCGAGGTCGCGGCGATTCGTGAGGCACTGGGCGGCGCCGGCGAGATTCGCGACTTCGTACGGGAATCGCTGAGCGCGCTGAACGCCGTCCTGCGCGAGGAGGGCCCGGGCTTCACCGCCCAGGTGGGCGGAGCGCCCGCCGGCCTGCGGGACGCGCTCGCGCAGACTGCCGGAGCGGAGACCATCGAGAACGATCGCCCGATCCCCTTCCGCACCGACCCGGCGGTGGCGCGCGGCGAGGCGGCCTTGGTGCGTACGGACCCGGTCGTCGGCGCCATCGCCTCCCATGTCCTCAACGCCGCCCTCGACACCCGGGTCGAGGGAGCCCGCCCGGCCCGGCGCTGCGGCGTGATCACGACCGATGCGGTCGCCACCCGCACGACCCTGCTCCTCGTCCGCTATCGCTTCCACCTCACGCTCCCCTCTCGCCACGGCGAGAAGCAGCTGGTGGCGGAGGACGCCCGGCTGCTGGCCTTCGAGGGATCACCGACGAACGCGGTGTGGCTGGCCCCGGAGCGGGCCAAGGCACTGCTCAACGCCACGGCCTCACAGAACACCAACCCCTATTTCGGGGAGCGCACGGTAAGCCGCGTCCTCACCCAGCTCCCCGGGACCTCCGCCCACCTGGAGTCGTACGGCGACCACCTCGCCGCGGAGCTGGATGCCTCGCACCGGCGGGTGCGCACCGCCTCCGGCGAGATCGTCCGAGGTCTGTCCGTCACCGCTCAGAAACCCGCCGACATCCTCGGCACCTACGTCTACCTGCCCGCTGCCGCTGGAGAGAGCGTCTGATGTCCGCCACCACCCGCAACCAGGTGTTCTCGGCCGTGCACACGGTCGGTGGGCTGCTGCCGGCCGACATGCTGGTCCGCATCTCCGAGGGCAGGATCTCCAAGGACCTCCGCGGTCTCGCCCCGGCCGACTACCGCATCCCCGGATCCCGGTCGGTGCGCGACGAGGCGGAACGGCACTGGGACAACCTCAAGTCGCTGTGGCGCGAGATGCGTGAGAGGTTGCCGGCCGCGCCGGAGTCCGCCGTCCCCCATGACAGCACGGGCCATGCCCGGGTGAACTGGGTGGAGCCGTTCTTCGAGGCCCTGGGCTTCGGCCGCCTCACGGCGGTGGGGGCCGGAGGCATCGCCGCCGACGACGGCACGAAGACCTTCCTGGTCAGCCATCGGCGCGAGAACACGCTGGTCCACGTGACCACATGGCATGCCTCCCTCGACAAGCGCCAGGGAGCGGGAGTCCCGGCACCGCAGTCACTGCTGCAGGAAGCATTGAACCGGGCCGAGGCCCACCTGTGGGCACTGCTGACCAACGGGCGCCGACTGCGGCTGCTGCGGGACTCCAACGCCCTGGCGACGACCTCGTACGTCGAGTTCGATCTCGAAGCCATCTTCGACGGCGAGCTGTTCAGCGAGTTCGTCCTGCTGTACCGGCTGGTGCACGCCTCCCGCTTCGAGGCCCCGGAGGGCGACGGCCGGTCCCAGCGCGGCTGCTGGCTGGAGCTGTGGCGGGACACCGCGATCCGCCTCGGCGCTCGTTTCCTCGACGACATCAGCGAGGGCGTGCGCCTGGCGCTCAGGGAACTGGGCACGGGCTTCCTCAAGCACCCGGCCGCGGCTAACCGCGCGTTGCGCGAGAACCTCGACGTCAACGCCTACCACGCGGCGTTGCTGCGGCTGGTCTACCGGCTGCTGTTCGTCTTCGTCGCCGAGGACCGGGGTGCCTTGCACCACCCAGGGGCCGACGAGGAGGCGCGTGAGCGCTATGCGCGGTACTTCTCCACCGCACGGCTGCGGGACCAGGCCCGACGGAGGCGGGGCACTTCTCACTCGGACCGGTGGGAGGCCCTGCGGCTCGTCCTCGACGCCCTCGGCGACGAGGCGGGACGCCCGGAGCTCGGCCTGCCGGGGCTCGGTGGGCTGTTCGACGAGGTGGAGGCGGACGCCCCGCTGAAGGGCGTGTCCCTGGCGAACGAACACCTGCTGTCGGCGGTCCGGCACCTGTCGGTCGTGCGCGACACGGAGGCCAAGCGCTGGCGGACGGTCGACTATCGCACGCTGGATGCGGAGGAACTGGGCGCGATCTACGAGTCGCTGCTGGCGCTGGTCCCGAAGTACAGCGTGAGCGAGCGCTGCTTCGAGCTGGTGACGCGGGCCGGTAACGAGCGCAAGAAGACGGGCTCGTACTACACGCCGAGCTCGTTGGTCGATGTCCTGCTCGACTCCACGCTCGATCCGGTGCTCGACGATGCGCAGAAGCGCGGGGAGCAGCGGGCCGTGGCGGCTGGTCAGCTCGATGCAGCGGAGGCGGTTGTCTCCGAGCTGCTGTCGCTGAAGGTCTGCGATCCGGCGTGCGGCTCGGGGCACTTCCTGGTTGCGGCGGCACGCCGCATCGCCAAGCGCGTGGCGGCCGTGCGGGAGGGCACGCCGGAGCCGACGGCGGAGGCGGTGCGCCATGCGCTGCACGAAGTCATCGAGCGGTGCGTGTACGGCGTGGACCTCAACCCGATGGCCGTGGAGCTGGCCAAGGTCTCGCTGTGGATGGAGGCCCTGGAGCCGGGCAAGGCGCTGGGCTTCCTCGACGGCCACATCAAGCACGGGAACGGGCTGATCGGCGCGACGCCGGCGCTGCTTCGGGGCGGGATTCCTGATGAGGCGTTCAAGCCGGTGGAGGGCGACGACAAGTCGGTCGCGGCGAAGTGGCTCAAGCGGAACCGCGAGGAGCACCAGGGCATTTACACCCTGGACGCGGTGATAGAGGAGTCGGTGAGCGTCTCGAACGCCGCGTTCGCCGAGGAGCTGCACGATCTGGTGGAGAGCTCCCCCACGGACCGTGTGGCTGAGGTGCGCGCACTGGCGAGGCGCTACCGGGCGTGGCTGGAGTCACCGGAGCGCGTGACCGCGGTACAGGTTGCGGATGCGTGGTGTGCGGCGTTCATGTGGGAGAAGACGGCTTCGGCGCCGCCGCCGGTGACGCAGCGGGTGTTCCGGTCGCTGGAGTCCCCGGATGGGAAGGGGGCACTGCAGGCGACGCGACGGGAGATCGTGCGGCTGGGTGCCGAGTATCGATTCTTCCATTGGCACTTGGAGTTTCCGGATGTCTTCCCGGTGGCGAAGGGTGTGACCGGGGAGGATGTCGATCCGGTCACGGGGTGGACGGGCGGATTCGATTGCTTGCTGGGCAATCCGCCGTGGGACAAGGTCGACTTCGAGGACAAGAAGTACTTCAGCGTCGTGGAGCCGTCGCTGGCGGAGATCTCGGGCACGGCGCGACGAACGGCGATCGCGGCATGGGCGGACGAGCACCCGGAGGAGGGGGCACGGTACTGGGCGGCGCGGAGGAGGGTGAAGTCGTCATTTCTGTTTCTGGGGTCTTCGGGGGCTTACCCACTGTTGCGAAAGGGTCTGTCCCTTAAAGGTGTCACCACGCTTCAGACGGACCAGCTCTTCACCGAACGATTCCTGTCCGTCACCTCCCCAAAAGGTCGCTGCGGGACGGTGGTGCCCACACAGATCGCCACAGGGGCCGGCGCGCAGCACCTATTTCAAGACCTCACACGGCGAGGCTCCGTTAAGCACCTATACGACTTCGAAAACGGAAGACGGGAGAAACTCTTTCCAGCAGTCGACTCTCGCTACTCGTTCTCGCTAATCTCTTTGACCGGTCGAGGCCTAACTGAGTCAGCCGCTCGTTTCGCATTTTCCCTTGGCCACCCAGATGAACTCTTGAACAGCAACGCGGTCTTCACTCTCTCACCGGATGAGATCACTCTCATCAACCCGAACACAGGAACACTGCCTGTCTTTCGCAGCCGCAGGGATGCCGACCTTACGGTGGGTATCCAAAGTCGCGTCCCCGTCTTGGTGGAGGAGGGAAACCCAGACGGCAACCCGTGGCACATCACCTTCAAGCCGACGCCATTCCACATGACCGACGACTCAGACTTGTTCAGAGATCAGGAAACACTTAGGAAAGAAGGATGGGAACTTCAGGGCAACATATTCTCACGCGACGACAAGAGAATGCTACCTCTTTACGAGGCGAAGATGACCCATCTCTTCGATCATAGATGGAACCGCTATTACGGTTTAGGCAATGATGAATATGAGCGAATTCCACAAGGGGACAAGGAATGCCCTTACAGTGCGGCACTTCCTCGCTACTGGGTTCAGGAAGACGGCCGTGTCCCAACCACACGAAAAGGCAGGAAGCTTGCTGCGCCAGGCATAAACCTTCGCCTGGAAGAACTGAACTGGGAGCGGCAATGGCTGGTGGGATGGCGAGACGTAGTCCGGACAACCGATGAACGCACGGCAATTGCAGCATTCTTACCAAAAGCGGCAGTGGGACACAAATTCCCGTTGCTGTTCCCCCAGGTTTCACCGCACCTAACGGCTACCTTGGTGGCAACGCAGAGTTCGCTGGCATTCGACTATGTGTCTCGCCAAAAAGTCGGGGCTATTAGCATGGCCCTCTTCGTCTGGAAGCAACTCCCCGTCCCACATCCTGACGATCTCGACAGACACGCCAGCTTCCTCGTGCCCCGAACCTTGGAGCTTGTGTATAGCGCCTGGGACATGGAACCACTTGCCAATGACCTCGGAGAATTCGGCCCCCCCTTCGTCTGGCACGAAGAGCGCCGCTCCCAGATTCGCGCCGAGCTCGACGCCTACTTCTTTCACCTCTACGGCGTCTCCCGCGAGGACACCGACTACATCCTGGAGTCCTTCCAGACCGAGAACGGCGGCCTCAAGAACAACGAAATCGCCAAGTACGGCGAGTACCGCACCAAGCGCCTGGTACTGGCCGAGTACCACCGGATGGAAGCAGCCGGGCTCAGCCTGGAGACACCGCTCACGGACGGCGGGAACTACACCTCCACCCTCACCCCACCGCCAGGCCACGGCCCTCGGCACGGCGCGCGAGCCTGATCAGTCGCTGTGGCGTGGCTTACCCCGAGCCACAGCCACGCCACGGCGACATGGCGGCAGGGCCACACCTGCCCCTCCGCCATGCACCCCCAACGCCTTAATCCACGAGGAGCATTGCGCGTGCCCTTCCCACCCGGCGACGTGGTTGCCACCTTCGGCCACTACATGTACTTCCAGCGCCTCGAAAACTTGCTGGTGGAACGCCATCCCGAACTGGTCCACCTCGTTCATTTTTCTTCCAGCGGCCCGCTGTACCTGAAGATCGAGCTCCCCGGCGGCAAAGGGGCGATGCTCACGCTGCTAAAGCTGAGGCACCGCACTGTCTGGGCCACGATGGATCCACCGATGCACACCCCGCCCTGCGTATGGCCGCTGGACACATCTGACGAGATCCTGGTTGACGCACTGCACGCGCAAGCAACTGCATTTCTCAACGAGGCACCTGTCCCATCGCCCTGGTGCTGGAACGAGAGCGAGCCGTCGGAGATAACCGAGTTCGCCGGCATCCTGGTCCGGCAGGGCGTCCATGTGCGACGGGCGGTGGGGCGAAACAGGTACAGGCCCCAAGGCTCCTTTCGTGACCCGCGAATCAGGATCGCCGACCGGAATGACGGCGCCTACGCAGACGTCACTGTCCCCGGTGCCGAAGTCCGAGTCTCGATCAAGCCGCACCTCGGCTGGTTCGTCGACTGGTACGACACGAGCCGGGAAGCCTGGAGCCGCGTCGACATCAGCCGATCTCTTGGGCTCGGGACCGCCCCGACGCCCGGCATACGCCTTCAGGACCTTCCAGCCTCCGCAGTAGCCGAACTGATCAGCTCTGGGCCGAAGACATGGACGGCACCCAGACCTTCACCGCGAGGACATCAGCCGCTTCTTGCAACCCAGCATGCGCTTTTCCCCCTGGATGCGGCGACCCAGGTGCCCCTGGATGAGCTGTTCCACGACACCGCTGTCCAGCGGCCGAAGCACATGCGAACCCAAAAGATCGCGGAATCCATACTCGGTCAGCTGACCGCCTTCGGCTTCGGCGATCTGAGGGAGGGCGACGGTGATGCCCTCATCCACTCCGACCACTTCCACGTCGAGTGGCGCCCCCAGGCCAAGGACGTATCGTCCTCCGAGATGCAGAAGCTGAACGGCGTGGCAGCGGCAGCCGGCGAGGACATCCCCAAACGGCTGATCCTGATCACTGAAGGGAGCGTCAGCCGACCGGCAGCCACGTTCGCCGACCAGGCCAAGGCATTCGTCTTCCACCTCAACCACGAGAGTGGGCGGCTGGAGGCCCGCAACGCACGGGCCCAGGAAGTACTCATGCCCCGCCAGGCACCTGAGGTCGAAGAGTGGTTCCCGCTGGACTAACGAGTCGATCTCTTTTGGCTCTCTATGAACGCCTGCCAGGCGGTGTTCGTAAAGTAAATGGATATTCGACGCCTAGGGTCCTTGGTATCCCGGATGGCATGGCGGCCGTCGACGAGCCGCGAGTATTCAACGCAGTTGTTGTCTTTGCCGCTGTAGCTGCTTGTGTACCAGGCCTCGGCGTGAGGCGATCCTTGCTCGGGCATCATGGTCTGACTTCCTTCGCAAGGTCGTGCATCCACGACCGGGAGTCGGAAGGGGGAAGCGCTGCTGCTGTCAGTGCAGCCCATGCTTGGCTGTAGGTCTGCACATCGCGCCGCTGCTCCAGCAACGTACCACCGGTCATGTGTTCCAACCATGCCACATCGATCGATGCCTCACCACGCAGGGTGAAGAGGCAGAACGGCACATATTGATCAACTGGCAACTGTGCCTTGAGCGGCAGAACTTGCAGTGTGACGTTGGGGCGCCGGCTCACCTCGACGAGATGCATGAGCTGCTCGGTCACCTGCTCCGGTGCGCCAGGAATCCGATGCAAGGCGAGCTGATCCACGATGGCACAGAACCTGAAGCCTGGATGCTGGTCCAGCAGTTCCCTCCTCCTCATGCGTGCGTCCACCAGAGCGTCCACACGTTCTATCGGCTCTACCAGGGTGAACAACTGCATCATGTACGCCTCAGTCTGCAGCAAACCCGGAATCACCGTCGGTTCGTAGCCGCGCACCAACTCGGAGTCCGCTTCCAACGTCAGGTAGTCCCGCAGCGTGTCGTGGATGAGCGGCCCCTGCGAGGACCACCAGTCGACCTTGTGCACGTCCCGCGCCAGCTGCTTCAGGCTTTGTCGGTATGTCGCGTCCGCCACACCGTATTTGTCGAGCAGGAGCGTCAGGTCGATCTGTCGGATGCCACGTTTGCCGTTCTCGATCTGAGAGATCTTGGGCTGACCGCACTCCAGCAGCTCCGCAACTTGCGAAACCTTGAGTCCGCTCGCGAGGCGTAGGCGGCGCAGCTCGCTCCCGAGGCGCTTGCTTCGCATCGTTGGCATGTCGCTCTGAGGCATGGCCGCATGATGACGCAACCACACCCACAGGAACACATGTCACGGAGGCGTTCACTCGATAGTGAGCTTCGCCGTAGGAATACTTGCCTAAGCGATGTTTCCCGGTTCAGGATCCCGTCATCGCTCACCGCATGCGGGTGTCACACACGACGACACGCCCCGGCCCAGAGCAGAACCCCACGATCTTGGAGGGGAAATGACGATCCACACCCACCACTCCGACCGCAAGCTCCACATGGAGCTCACGCTCAGACCAGTTGACCTGGCCACGGTGCGCCGGATCACGCGCAGCCAGCTGCACGGCTGGGGCATGGCGACCACGGCCGACGACATCTTGACCGTCGTCAACGAGCTGCTGACCAACGTTCTCGATCACGTCCCGAGCAAACGCTGCACCCTGACCCTGGAGCACAAGGCGTACCTCCTGCACGTCCGCATCAGGGACGACTGTCCCGGCATGCCGGTCAGGCAGCGACCACGGGCGAGCCGGACAACCGGGCGCAGACTTGCACTGGTTGACACGCTCACCCACGGCGGCTGGAAGGTCGTACGGCCGCCGGACGACGTGGGCAAGGAGATCCACTGCCTGTTCGACGTCTCGCCGGCGGCATTGCCGACCGGGACGGTCAAGGGCGGGGACATCGTCCGGGAGATCTTCCGCTACGGGCTGACGCACCCCGACCGCCTGCCGCAGGTCGTCCGCCACACCCGTCGCGCCTGCGACCACCTGGCCACCGGCGAGTCCTGCACCCCATGGTGCCTCGCGATCAGCATCGGTGCGGTCGTACGCGACGGCGACATGGCGTGCGTTCTTGAGGGAACGCTGACGCAAGAGGACAGCTCGCCGGCAGCGGCCGCCCGGAGAATCATCACCAGGGGAACCGGTCTGCGGCTCGACGCGGGGCCGGCCACCGCCCCGCCCCTGCTCATCGAACCGCGACCGGCGGGCGCCTCCGACTGCACATCCCCGCGGGACCGGCTCCACTTCTGGTACCTCTTCGAGACCCCGCCCGGCTCCCCGAAGCCGTCGAAGAGCAACGGTCCCTGGACCCCTGTCACCGACCTTCCCCCCACCCCGCTCCAGGCCCTGTTCCCGACGAGCACCCCAGGGAGGTGCTGATGCGCAGTACAGGTCGTCTCGTCGACAGCTGTCCCCACGCGTCCGGCTGGGACTCGGCCGACGGCGAGGAACGTTGCCGTTCGTGCGGCACCCGCCGCTTCACGCACTACGGTGCGCTGCTCCCGCCCGGGCTGCCGGTCGAGTCGACCCCGGCGCCCCGTGACAAGGCCCGCTCGGACCGCCTGGCCGCCATCGCGGTCTCCCGCAGGGTGTACCGCCGCCTCAGCAGCTGGGCGTGCGGCGGCGCGATGGTCTGCCTTACTGCCTGAGGCCGGCTGCACCGCAGAATTTCCGGACGGGGAGCCGCTGTCAGTGGCTCCCCCCAGGCTTCGTGCACGACGCGTGATCAACCGAGCGAGCCGAGCGAGGAGACCATGGCCGACGAGTACCCTCCCCTCCACCTCCGGCTGCCGAACGGCGGACCTGTGGCGCACGGGCGGCAGACGAACGCAATGGGGACGAACGGCAGCCGGAAGTTCGTCGTCGGCCCGGGGCAGCCCGTACGTCTGGACACCGTGGCGTCCTTCCCTCGACGAGCCGCCTCCGCTCACAGGATGCGCCAACAGCTGATCGCGGAAGGACGGATCAAACCGTCGCCGAGATGGCCCGGCTGGCTGGAGACAGCGGAAGGGATCACCTTCAACTCCTCCTCCGAAGCAGCGGCTGTTCTTCTCGGCCGCAACTCCAACGGCTGGACCGAGTGGAAGACCGACGACGGC
>NZ_JBFAPH010000085.1:0-19810 GCF_040675635.1 Streptomyces sp. NPDC049577 | reverse complement strand
CTCGTGGACGAGGACGGAGGCGTAGAAGGCGACGGCGAAGAAGAGGGAGACGAGGTAGCGGACGCCGCCGAGCCCGGGCAGCACACGGTCGAGCTGGCCGCCGAAGACCCAGGTGATCAGGGCGGCGACGAGGAACCAGCTGGGGGCGACGTAGACGGGGACGCCGAAGGGGCGGCCCATGAGGATGCCGCCGCGGCTCTCGCGTGGTCTCGGCGGTTTGCGGTCCCCGGAACCGGTCTGTCGGCCGGCGCCCCCGCCACCGGTGTGGTCCTGACCGCTGTCGTCCACGGTGTCCCCTCGTCGGATGCTCCCCCCGCACCGCGCGGTGCGCTCTCACGATCATGCAGTGCCGCAGGGTCTGCCGTCGATGGTATTCGCCGACTGACGGTGACGGGCCGTAGGGTCTTGGGTCATGGAGAGTGCGACCGAGAATCCTTCCGGGCAGGCCGACGGGCAGTCCCCCGGGCAGTCGCCGGGCCCCGTGGGGGTCCCGGCTCCCCGCCGCCCCCGGGGCGTGCCGCCGGCCGCGCTGTCTCCGTCGCGGGCGGCCGATTTCATGCGGTGTCCGCTGCTGTACCGCTTCCGGGTGATCGACAAGCTGCCGGAGAAGCCGAGTGCCGCCGCCACCCGGGGCACGGTGGTGCACGCGGTGCTGGAACGGCTCTTCGACGCCCCGGCCGCCGAGCGCACGCCGCCGCGGGCCCGGGAGCTGCTGCCGGGCGAGTGGGAGAAGCTGCTGGCGGCGCGGCCGGAGCTGGCGGAGCTGTTCGCCGGTGAGGACGGGGCGCACGATCCGCAGCGGCTGGCGGACTGGCTGGCGGAGGCGGAGCGGCTGATCGAGCGGTGGTTCACGCTGGAGGACCCGACGCGTCTGGAGCCGGCGGAGCGCGAGCTGTACGTGGAGACGGTGCTGGAGGACGCCGGGGAGGCGGGGCTGACGCTGCGCGGCATCGTCGACCGGGTGGACGTGGCGCCGACCGGTGAGGTGCGGATCGTCGACTACAAGACCGGCAAGGCCCCCGCCCCGCAGTACCGGGGCGACGCGCCCTTCCAGATGATGTTCTACGCCCTGGTGGTGTGGCGGCTGCGGGGCCGGGTGCCGCGCCGGTTGCAGCTGGTCTACCTGGGCAGCGGTGATGTGCTGACGTACGACCCGGTCGAGGCCGACCTGCTGGCGGTGGAGCGCAAGCTGCGCGCGCTGTGGGAGGCGATCTCGCTGGCCACGGAGACGGGCGACTGGCGGCCGAGGCCGACGAAGCTGTGCGGCTGGTGCGACCACCAGGCGGTGTGCCCGGAGTTCGGGGGCACTCCCCCGCCGTATCCGCTGCCCGTCCCCGCTGTACCGGTCACCCCCGGCGGGACGGGCCAGGGCAGAATGGACGCGGTCTAGCGAAGGAGTTCTCCCGTGGCGATCCGCGTCCTACTGGTCGACGATCAACCGCTGCTGCGCACCGGTTTCCGCATGATCCTGGAGGCCGAGCAGGACCTCGCGGTCGTCGGCGAGGCCGGGGACGGCCTGCAGGCGCTCGATCAGGTCCGGGCGCTCCAGCCCGATGTGGTGCTGATGGACATCCGGATGCCCCGGATGGACGGCGTGGAGGCGACCCGGCAGATCACCGGCCCGGAGCGCAACGGTCCGGCGAAGGTGCTGGTGCTGACCACGTTCGACCTGGACGAATACGTGGTGGAGGCGCTCAAGGCGGGGGCCAGCGGCTTCCTGCTGAAGGATGCGCCGGCGCACGAGCTGGTGCAGGCCATCCGGGTGGTGGCCGGTGGGGAGGCGATGCTGGCGCCGAGCATCACGCGGCGGCTGCTGGACAAGTACGCCGGGCACCTGCCGTCCGGCGAGGAGCCGCTGCCGGACACCCTGCACACGCTGACGGAGCGTGAGGTGGAGGTGCTGAAGCTGGTGGCGCGGGGGCTGTCGAACGCGGAGATCGCGGCGGATCTGTTCGTCAGCGAGACCACCGTGAAGACGCACGTCGGGCATGTGCTGACCAAGCTGGGTCTGCGGGACCGGGTGCAGGCCGCGGTCTACGCCTACGAGAGCGGACTGGTACGCCCCGGCGCGCAGTAGCGCGCCGGAGCGTACGGGCGGGGGCGGGGCCGCCTATCCCTTGGCGGCCTTGCTGATCTCCCAGAACCGGAAGACGGTCGAGGCGTCGAGGGTCCACTGGAGGCCGTTGACGCGGGAGTTGGCGACGGCGTACTGCTTGCCCTGCCACAGCGGGAGCACCGGGACGTCCTGGGCGATGGTGGTCTGGAGCTTGGCGAAGTCCGGGGCGGTCGCGGAGCGGGTGCCCTCGGCGGCGGTCGCCGGGAGGATCCGCTCGGAGATCTCCTTGGACTCGTAGTTGTTGCCGAGTTCCTTGCTGCCCTGGCCGAAGAACGGCGCGGTGAAGTTGTCGGGGTCCGGGTAGTCGGGGACCCAGCCCTTGGCGTAGACCGCGTACTGACCGGCGCGGACGCCCTTCTCGTACTCGTCGAAGGGGACGCTCTTGACGTCCGCGTCGAAGAGCCCGCTCGCGTTGAGCTGCTTGGCGATCTCCTGGAACTCGGGGACCGTGCCGGGGCCGTAGCGGACGGGGGTGGCCCACAGGGTGAGCTTGACCTTGCCGGTGATGCCCGCGGAGCTCAGCGCCGCCTTGGCCTTGTCGGGCTGGGGGCGGTCGCCGTAGACGTCGAAGAACGGCGTCTTGTGGCCGGTGATGCCGCTGGGGACGACGGAGTACAGCGGTTCGGCGGTGCGCTTGTAGACGTCACGCACGAGGGCGCTGCGGTCGATGAGATAGGCGATGGCCTTGCGGACACCGGGCTTACCGGCGACGGTGTCCTTGGTGTTGAAGACCAGGTGCTGGATTTCCGCGCTGGTACCTTCGACGACCTTGACGTTCTGCTTGTCGCCGGCCGCGGACTCCAGGTCGGCGATGTCCTTCATGGCCAGACCACGGTAGGCGATGTCGATGTCGCCCTTCTGCACGGCGGCCTTCAGCTCGTCCTGCTTGCCGTGGAAGAACTTCATGGTCATGCCGCTGTTCTGGACGACGGCGGGGCCCTTGTAGGAGCCGTTGACCTTGAAGACGGCCTTGTTCTTGTCGAAGGACTCCAGCTTGTAGACGCCGGAGCCGACGGCCTTGCCGTCGGTGCGCAGCCGGTCGGCCGGGTACTCCTGGTGGTCGACGATCGAGCCGGCACCGGAGGCGATCTTCTGGGGGAAGGTCGCGTCGGGGCGGTTCAGATGGAAGACGACCGTCGACTTGTCCGGCGTCTTGATGTCCCCGATGGAGGAGAGCAGGGCGGCCGCCGGACCGTTCTCGTCATTGATCTTGAGCGTGCGGCGGAAGGAGAAGGCGACGTCCTCGGAGGTCAGCTCGTGACCGTTGCTGAACTTCAGCCCGTCCTGGAGGGTGCACTCGTAGGTCTTGCTGGCATCGTCCTTGAAGCCGCACTTCTTGGCCGCCTCCGGCTGGGGAGTGGTACTCCCCTTGGGGAAGCTCATCAGCGACTGGAAGACGTTGTTGAACAGCAGCCAGGTTGCGGGGTCGTAGCCGGATGCCGGGTCGGTGGCCTGCACCTCTTCGGATATCCCCATGACCACCGACTCTCCGGTGCCGGCCGCCTTGCCGTCTTCCGAACCGCACCCGGTGAGCAGGGCGGCGGCGAGCCCCGCACCGAGCGGGGCGGCGAGCCACTGGTCACGTTTCCTCACGTGCACGTTCCTCACAGTTCTTTGCTGTCCGGCTTGTTTCGGGGGTGGAACCAGGTGGAGCTGGTGGAACCGGTGGTGTCACTTGCCGCGGCCGAGCTCCCACGGCTGCAGCTCCGATGCGGAGTTCAGGGCCCACTCCGCGCCGGTGACGTCGTTGCGGGCCGCCACGTACTGCTTGCCCTGCCACAGCGGGAGCACCGGGACCTCGTCGGCGACGATGTCCTGGGCCTGCTGGAAGAACTTGGCGGCCGCGTCCCGCTGCGCCGACTGACGCGACTGCGGGATCAGATCACCGGTGATCTTGTTGTTCCGGTAGGGCGAACCGAGGAAGTTGTCCTTGCCGAAGAACGGGGCGACGAAGTTGTCGGGGTCGGGGAAGTCGGGGAACCAGCCCATGCCGTAGGCGGCGTACTTGCCCTTGGCCGCCTCGGGGCGGAAGTCCGCCCACTTCACGCCCTGGAGCTTGATGTCGAACAGACCGCTGGCGTTGAGCTGCTTCTGCAGGGACTTGAACGCCTTCTCGGTGTTCTCACCGTAGTGGTCGGTGGTGTAGGTGAGGGTCAGCGGAACCGGCGAGGTGATGTTCGCGGAGCGCAGGATGGCACGGGCCTTGTCCGCGCTGGGCTCGCCGTACCGGTTGGAGAAGGCGTTCATGTGGCCGGTGATGCCGCTGGGGACCAGCGAGTACAGCGGGTCGCTCGTGCGGCCGTAGTCGTCGCGGGCCAGCGCCTGCCGGTCGATGACCTGGGCCATGGCCTGGCGGACGGCCTTGTTCTTCACGGTCGAGTCGTCCGTGTTGAAGGCGAGGTAGCTGATCTCCTGGCCGGGCGACTCCAGCAGGCGGACGCCCTTGCCGGCGGTCCGCATCCGGTCGACCTGCTCGGGGAGCAGAGTGCGGTTGATGATGTCGATGTCGCCGGCGGTGAGCGCCTTCTCCATCGACTTGGCGTCGTCGAAGAAGCGCAGCTCGACCTTGTCGTTCTGCACCTGGACGGAGCCCTGGTAGTCGGGGTTCTTCGTGAGGACGGCCTTGACGACGTGGCCGTCCTTCTGCTCGGTGTTCAGGGTGTACGGGCCGGAGCCGACGACCTTGAAGCCGTTGTCGAGCTTGTCCTTCCGGTAGGACTCGCTGTCGACGATGGCGGCGGCCGGGGTGGCTATCTTCTGCGGGAAGGTGGCGTCGGGCGACTTCAGGTGGAAGACGACCTCGAGTTCGTTCGGGGTCTCCACCTTGTCGATGTTGCTGAGCAGCGACACCGGGCCGTTCTCGAAGTTGATGGCGCGGGCGCGGTCGATGGAGAACTTGACGTCCTCCGAGGTGAGCGCGTGCCCGTTGGAGAACTTCAGACCGCTCCGCAGGGTGCAGCGGAACTGTTCGCTGTTGCGGTCGCCGAACCCGCACTTGGACGCCGCGTCGCCGACCGGCGTGGTGCCGGAGCGGGGCAGGCGCAGCAGGGTCTGGAAGGTGCTGTGCAGCACGTTCCAGGCACCGACGTCATAGGCGGCCGCGGGGTCGAACGGGGCGGGCGCGTCGGTGGTCTCCTCGAACCGGTCCGTGGTGCCGACGACGATGGCGCCCTTGCCACCCGCTCCCTGGTCCGACCCGCCGCAGGCGACGAGTACGGGGACGAGCAGGCCTGCCAGGGTCGGCAGCACCAACGTCTTGCGGTTCATTGTCTGGGGTTCTCCCTGTGGTGCGTTCGGTGCCCGGACCATACCGATGTCGGTCGTGCTGGTCACACGGGCATCCGTGAAGTTCTCGCGAAAAGATTAGTGCGCACCGCAAGGGGGCCCGGAACAGGGCGAAGTTGAGTCGATATCACGCCGTGATAACAGCGCCGGGGTGACCGATATCCGGACGCCGGAACGATTCACGCACCGGACGACCAATCAGGACACAAGGGTGCGCTTCAGCCCCCGTACAGCCCCCTTGAGGGGGCCTGGGGCGGATGCGGGACCTCCGGATCCGGTGACGAACGTCACGTGTGCGATCGCATCGGGGTGCAACCGAATTCAGCCGCCGCATTCGTCACGGAAAACGATCGGCCAGCCGCGCTGAGTTCTCGGATCTTTCTCCGGCGCACGCTCGGTGCACGGCTCAGTGCATTCCCGTGACCAGTCCGCGGAGAAAAGAGAGATCGACTTCCTCGAGCGAGCCGACGACGGTCCGCCCGGCGGCCGGCGGGATCGGCGCGACCGACGGGACCGCCACGACACGGCACCCGGCGGCCTCGGCGGCGGTGACCCCGGTGAGGGTGTCCTCGACGACCGCGCACCGCGCCGGGTCGGCGCCGAGCCGCGCGGCGGCCAGCAGATAGGGGTCCGGGTGCGGCTTCGTCCGCTCGATCTCGTCGCCCGCGACGGTCAGCGTGAAGTGCTGCGGACCCAGGGTGTGCAGCACCCGGTCGATGATGTGCCGGTGCGAGGCGGAGACCAGGGCGGTCGGCACGCCGTGGGCGGCCAGCTCGGCCAGCAGGCGCCGGGCGCCCGGCATCAGTGGCACGCCCCGGCCGATCATCTGGGAGAAGCGGGCGTTCAGCAGCGCGCTGAGCTCGGCGACGGCGATCTTGGCGCCGGTCGCCTTGATCAGGAAGGCCGCGCTGCGCGTCATCGGGCCGCCCACGACCACCTCGCGCCACTCCTCCAGCAGCTGGTGCCCGAGCTCCTCGAACACGGCGACCTCTACTTCCCACCAGAAGCCCTCGGTATCGACCAGGGTGCCGTCCATGTCGAGAAGAACGGCCTGCAGGGCCGGTGCCGCCGAACGGGTGTCGACGGCGGGGACAGTGCTGGTCATCCGCACACCTCCTGGGGAGCGAGAAGGCCGGCCCCCCACCCTTCCCTCGGGTGGCGAACCGGCCTTCACCGGGCAGACAAGTGTACGGCGGCCCCGTGCGGTCCGTCGCGTCGAATTTCGCGCGTATGTCACAGGCGTGCGTCACACGGCGTCCGTCACGCGGCGGCGAGGGTCAGTCCTCGCTCCCCTGCTCCCCCGCTTCCCGCTCGTCGCCCTTCGTGCTGTCCTTGCCCTCGCCCCTGCCCTCGTCCTTGCCGTCGCCCTTGCCGTCGTCCTTCGTGGGCGGCTTGGGCGGGCGCGTACGGCCGCTGGCGGTGTCCCGCAGGTACGAGCCGTCGCGCCCGGACTCGGCCAGGCCCGGCTCGGCCGCGAGGCCGCCCGGCTGGGCCGGGCCCGCGCCCGGCTCCCGCCGCCGCAGATAGCGCTCGAACTCACGCGCGATCGCCTCGCCCGACGCCTCCGGCAGATCGGCGGTGTCGCGCGCCTCCTCCAGGGACTGGACGTACTCGGCGACCTCGCTGTCCTCGGCCGCCAGCTGGTCGACGCCCAGCTGCCAGGCGCGGGCGTCCTCGGCGAGCTCGCCCAGCGGGACGCGCAGGTCGATGAGGTCTTCCAGACGGTTGAGCAGGGCCAGGGTGGCCTTGGGGTTGGGCGGCTGGGAGACGTAGTGCGGCACGGCCGCCCAGAGGCTGACCGCCGGGACGCCGGCGTGGGTGCACGCCTCCTGCAGGATGCCGACGATGCCGGTCGGGCCCTCGTAGCGGGACTCCTCCAGATCCATGGTGCGGGCCAGGTCGGGATCGGAGGTGACGCCGCTGACCGGGACGGGCCGGGTGTGCGGGGTGTCCCCGAGCAGCGAGCCCAGCACCACGACCATCTCCACGCCCAGCTCGTGGGCGAAGCCCAGGATCTCGTTGCAGAACGAGCGCCAGCGCATGCTCGGTTCGATGCCGCGCACCAGCACCAGGTCGCGCGGCTTCGGGCCGCCCGTCCGCACCACGGAGAGCCGGGTGGTCGGCCAGGTGATCTTGCGGACCCCGCCGTCCAGCCACACGGTGGGACGGTTGACCTGGAAGTCGTAGTAGTCCTCGGCGTCCAGCGCCGCGAAAACCTCGCCCTTCCACTCCCGGTCGAGGTGCGCGACCGCGCTGGAAGCGGCGTCACCGGCGTCGTTCCAGCCCTCGAAGGCACAGATCATGACCGGGTCGATCAGCTCGGGAACCCCCTCAAGCTCGATCACCCAGCGCCTCCTTCCGACCGGGGTGCACGGGTTGGCCCGTACCACCGCCGGTTGCCGTTCCGTGCAGTTGCCTTGCGTGTCCCAAGCCTACGACTTCGGTGACCGTCGTTCGCAGCCCCTGGAGGGGAGGCGGTTTCGGTCAGGTTCCGTCACGCGCGCCCCACCCGTTGCGGTAGGCCCGCCAGTCGGCCTCGGTCGCGGCGAAGTCGACGTACAGCGCGAGTCCGAAGTTCCGGCGGTGGCGGTCCTCGCGGGTCAGCCCGAGCCGGCTGCCGCGCACGGCCGCCGCGGCGGTCTCGGCCTTGCCGTCGTGGCCCCAGTTGTCGGTGTGGAAGAACGGGATGCCCATCAGCAGATCGGTGCCGGCGGGGGTGGCTTGGAGCGCGAGCGTGGTCTGCTGGGCCACGTAGCCGCCGTAGAGGTTCTCCCACGGCAGCGCGGTGTCGTACGACATGACGGCGATCTGGTCCGTCCGCCGGGCAACCTTGCCGAAGTAGGACTGCGTCCACCACTTGGGGCTGCCGAAGGTGCTCGCGGCGGTGTGCAGGGAGGGCAGCGGGTCGATCTGCTGGGCGGCCACCGACAGCACGCCGCCCGCCGAACGCACGGCAGGGTGCAGGGAGTCGAGGAGCTTCAGGAAGTGCCGGTCGCCGGTGCGCACCGGCTCGACGTCGAGGTGCACGCCGTCGAAGCCCGCGCCCAGCACCTGCCGGGCACTGGCGGTGATCGCGTCGCGCGTGGTGGCCGAGGACAGTCGCAGCCCTGCCTTGCCGGACCCGTCCACCTTGTCGCCCAGCCACGCCTGCACCCGGACGCCGGGCAGTTCGCGGTGCACGGACTCGATGAGCCACCGGGCGCGCGGATAGTCCGAGGCCGGCAGGGTGCCGTCGTGCTCCAGCGGCCCGGCGTGGACGTACAGGTCGCGGATGCCCGTGCCGGCGATGCGTTCGGCGAGCCGGGTCAGGTCCGCGTCGCCGCGCCGGCCGTCGACCCAGTGGTGCCCGAGCCAGACGGCGTCCCGTCCGCGCGTGACGGCGTCGTCCGCGGGCGATCCCGCGTACGAGGCGCGCAGCGCGCTGCCGGCCGCCACGACGGGCGCGAGCAGCAGCAGGACCAGTGCGACGGCGATCCGTACGAGCACGCGTCCGCGCGGACGCCACCGGCGTTTCCCGTTCGGCGTCCGGCGCGTGAATGGCCGGTTCATATCGTCCCCTCTTGTCATCTTGTGGGACGAGCGGACGGCGTCTCGGGTTGCGTCGCCGGTTGCCCGGGGGCGGGCGGGAGGACGCGCGGAGGGGAGGGCCGCCGGTGCGGCCCTCCCCTCGCGTGGAGCGGTGGCGGTGCGTCAGCCGCGGTCGTCCAGCAGCCCCTTGACGCGGGTCCGGACGTCCTCGGTGTCCAGGCCGCGGATGGTCAGCGTGGTGCGGCGGCGCAGCACGTCGTCGACCGTCTCGGCCCACTCGTGGTCGCGGGCGTAGACGACCTGGGCCCAGATCTCCGGGCCGTCGGGGTGGATGCGCTCGCCGAGCTCGGGGTTCTCGTTGACCA
This sequence comes from Streptomyces sp. NPDC049577, assembly GCF_040675635.1. NCBI lineage: Bacteria > Bacillati > Actinomycetota > Actinomycetes > Kitasatosporales > Streptomycetaceae > Streptomyces > Streptomyces sp. NPDC049577. The sequence continues at coordinate 10,516 of NZ_JBFAPH010000085.1, read as the reverse complement.
GGCGGGCGATGTCGAAGGACAGCGAGCCGTAGTGCGTGGCCAGGTGGCGGGCGGTCAGCGGGTCCATGCGGCTGCCGGGCTCGCGGTCGACGAGCAGGCGGTGGGCGACCGCGTTGGGGTTGGCGACGCCCGGCAGCGGGGTGCGGCGGACCAGGCTGGAGACGGGCTCCATGTCCTCGGTCAGCGGGCTGCCCGGCACCTTGGCGAGCTTGCTCATGACCGTGCGGCCGATGTGGCGGTAGGTGGTCCACTTGCCGCCGGCGACGGACAGCATGCCGCCCTTGCCCTCGGAGACGACGGTCTCGCGCTTGGCCTGGGCGACGTCGCCGGGGCCGCCCGGCAGCACGCGCAGACCGGCGAAGGCGTACGTCATCAGGGAGCGGTCGAGGTCGGCGTCCTGGATGGAGAAGGCGGCCTCGTCGAGGATCTGCTGGATGTCCTCCTCGGTGGCGCGCACGTCCGCCGGGTCGCCCTCGTACTGGGTGTCGGTGGTGCCCAGCAGGAGCTGGTCCTCCCACGGGAGGGCGAAGGTGATGCGGTACTTGTCGATCGGGGTGGCCATGGCGGCCTTCCAGGGCGACTTGCGCTTCATCACGATGTGCGCGCCCTTGGAGAGGCGGATCGACGGCGCGGCGCCCTTGTCTTCCAGCTTGCGCAGGTGGTCCACCCACGGGCCGGTGGCGTTGAGGACGACGCGCGCGTCGATGCCGAACTCGGTGCCGTCCAGGCGGTCCTTGAGCTCGGCGCCGGTGACCTTGCCGTGCGTGAAGCGCAGGGCCTTGACCTCGGCGTGGTTGAGGACGACCGCGCCGGACTCGACGGCCGCGCGGACCGTCATGACGGCCACGCGGGAGTCGTTCATCTGGTGGTCGTAGTAGACCGCGACGGCCTTGAGGTTGTCCGTGCGCAGGCCGGGGTTGTCGGCCTTGGCGCGGGCCGGGGTGATGACCTTGCCGACGCCGTCGCCGAAGGCGGACAGCGCCGAGTAGGCGAAGACGCCGGCGCCGAGCTTGGCCGCGCCCACCGGGCCGCCCTTGTAGACGGGCAGGTAGAAGGTGAGCGGGTTGACCAGGTGCGGGGCCACGTCCTTGGCCAGCACCCGGCGCTCGTGGTGGTTCTCCGCGACGAGCTTGACCGCGCCGGTCTGCAGGTAGCGCAGACCGCCGTGGACGAGCTTGGAGGACGCGGAGGAGGTGGCGCCGGCGAAGTCGCCGGCGTCCACCATCGCGACCCGCAGTCCGGACTGCGCGGCGTGCCAGGCCACCGAAGTGCCCAGGATGCCGCCGCCGATCACCAGGAGGTCGTACGTCGCCTTGGACAGCCGTTCCCGGGTTTCGGCGCGGCCCGGGTTGGCGCCGGCAGCCGGGTGCGTTCCCAGGGTCGGAACGCTCTGCGGGGTTGTCATGATTACTCCTCGTCCTCGATCCAGCCCATGGTCCGCTCGACGGCCTTGAGCCAGTTCTTGTACTCGCGGTCACGCGTGTCCGCGTCCATGCGGGGGGTCCACTCGGCGGCCCGGCGCCAGTTGGCGCGCAGCGCGTCGGTGTCCGGCCAGAAGCCGACGGCGAGGCCGGCGGCGTAGGCGGCGCCGAGGCAGGTGGTCTCGGCGACCATCGGGCGCACCACGGGGGCGTCCAGGAAGTCCGAGAGGGTCTGCATCAGCAAGTTGTTGGAGGTCATGCCGCCGTCGACCTTGAGAGCGGTCAGCTCGACGCCGGAGTCCTTGGTCATGGCGTCGGTGATCTCGCGGGTCTGCCAGGCGGTGGCCTCGAGCACGGCGCGGGCGATGTGGGCCTTGGTGACGTAGCGGGTGAGGCCCGCGATGACACCGCGCGCGTCGGAGCGCCAGTAGGGGGCGAACAGGCCGGAGAAGGCCGGCACGAAGTAGGCGCCGCCGTTGTCCTCGACGGAGCTGGCGAGGGTCTCGATCTCGGCCGCGCTGTTGATCAGGCCCATCTGGTCGCGCATCCACTGCACGAGGGAGCCGGTGACGGCGATGGAGCCCTCGAGGGCGTAGACGGGCTTCTGGTCGCCGATGCGGTAGCCGACGGTGGTGAGCAGGCCGTTGTAGGACTGGACGGGCTCGTCACCGGTGTTCATCAGCATGAAGGTGCCGGTGCCGTAGGTGGACTTGGCCTCGCCCTTGTCGTAGCAGGTCTGGCCGAAGAGGGCGGCCTGCTGGTCGCCGAGCGCGGAGGCGACGGGGACGCCGGCGAGGGCGCCGCCCTTGGCGGTGCCGTAGACCTCGGCGGAGGAGCGGATCTCCGGCAGCACGGCGGCCGGGATGTCCATGGAGGACAGGATGCGCTCGTCCCACGCCAGGGTGCGCAGGTTCATCAGCATGGTGCGGGAGGCGTTGGTGACGTCCGTGACGTGGACGCCGCCGTCGACACCGCCGGTGAGGTTCCAGATGACCCAGGAGTCCATGGTGCCGAAGAGGATGTCGCCGGCCGCGGCCTTCTCGCGCAGGCCCTCGACGTTGTCCAGCAGCCAGCGGACCTTGGGGCCGGAGAAGTAGGAGGCGAGCGGGAGGCCGGTCTCGCGGCGGAAGCGGTCCTGGCCGACGTTGCGGCCGAGCTCCTTGCAGAGGGCGTCGGTGCGGGTGTCCTGCCAGACGATGGCGTTGTGGACGGGCTCGCCGGTGTTCTTGTCCCACAGCAGCGTGGTCTCGCGCTGGTTGGTGATGCCGATGGCCTTGACGTCGGCGGCGGTGATGCCCGCCTTCTCGACGGCGCCGGCCACGACTTCCTGGACGTTGGTCCAGATCTCCATGGCGTCGTGCTCGACCCAGCCCGGCTTGGGGAAGATCTGCTCGTGCTCCTTCTGGTCGACGGAGACGATGCGGCCGTCGCGGTCGAAGACGATGCAGCGGGAGGAGGTGGTGCCCTGGTCGATCGCCGCGATGAACGGGCCGTGGCCGTGGGTGTCGGTCATGGGGTGTCTGCTCCTGAAGTCTTTGAGGTCTCGGCGGGTGCTGATCAGAACGCGATCTTGTGGATGCCTGCGGCGAGGGCGGCGCCGATGAGCGGGCCGACCACCGGGACCCAGGCGTAGCCCCAGTCTGAACCGCCCTTGTTGGGCAGCGGCAGCAGTGCGTGCACGATGCGCGGGCCGAGGTCGCGGGCCGGGTTGATGGCGTAACCGGTCGGGCCGCCGAGCGAGAGGCCGATGCCGACGACGACGAGGGCGACCATCAGGGTGCCGGTGCCGCTGGTGGCGAGGCCCTTGGTCAGACCCATGGTGAGGATGAACAGCACGAGCGCGGCGGTGGCGATGATCTCGGTGACCAGGTTCTGCACCGCGTTGCGGACCTCGGGGCCGGTGGAGAAGATGCCCAGCACCGGGCCGGCCTCGGGCTCGGCGGTCTGGTCGACCATGCCCTCGCGGGGGTTGAGGCTGCCGACGATCTCGGGGTCGGTCAGATGGGCCTTGAACTGGCCGTAGTAGGCGAGCCACACCAGGGTCGAGCCGATCATGGCGCCGAGCAGCTGGGAGCCGATGTAGAGCGGTACGTCGCCCCACTTGACGGCGCCGTCGATGGCGAGGCCGAGGGTGACGGCGGGGTTGAGGTGCGCACCGGACTTGGTGCCGATGTACGCGCCGGCCAGTACGGCGAAACCCCAGCCGAATGTGATGGAGAGCCAGCCCGCGCCCTGCGCCTTCGAACGCTTCAGGGTGACGGCGGCGCACACGCCGCCGCCGAGCAGGATCAATACAGCGGTACCGATGGTCTCACCGGTGAAGATGTCGGAGCTGGACACCCGCGACTCCTTTGTCCTTCGTCCAGGGGAAGGCGAACCCCGGGTCCCTCCGGTGGTCCGCGCCCTCCGTGAGGGCGTTGATCGGTCCCGCGGCACTGCACACCATAGCGAATATTGTCGTCAGGTGTTCGACAATGCCGACCGATGAACGGCAGTTTTCTGCACGGTTAAGGGCCCGTCAAGGGTCCTGTGACCGAGAACTCTCGGCCAACTGGCCGGAAATCTATGTTCGGATACCGACGGGTAACAGGAAGGTATCGGGCCCCGCGCGGGAGTGGGGAAGAACACCGGAAAACGGTCACCGGCGGTTCCGGTCCGGGCCGCCGGAACCGGGGCCGGCCGGGGGCTAGAAGCGGCCGGCGCCCAGGTCGCGGGAGACCGCGCGGGCACAGTCGCGCACGGCCGCCACGAGCTGGGGGCGCAGCTCGCCCTCCTCGCAGACGCGCTCGACGGCACCGGTGATGCCGACCGCGCCCACGGGCATGCGCCGCCGGTCGTGGATGGGGGCGGCGAGGGAGGCCACGCCGGCCCAGGTCTCCTCGACGTCCGCCGCCCAGCCCCGGGCGCGGGTGAGATCGAGTACGCCTTCGAGTTCGGGCAGGGCGGTCACGGTGGCCGAGGTGAACGACTCGCGCTCGGCCTCGGTGACCTCGCTGTGGGCGACGGGGTCGTAGGCGCACAGGACCTTGCCGAGGGCGGTGCTGTGCAGCGGCTGCATGGCGCCGACCTCCAGCACCTGGCGGCTGTCGTCGGGCCGGAAGACGTGGTGGATGATCAGCACGCCCTGCTGGTGGAGGACGCCGAGGTACACGCTCTCGCCGCTGGAGCGGGCCAGGTCGTCGGCCCAGACCAGGGCGCGGGCCCGCAGTTCGTGCACGTCGAGGTAGCTGTTGCCCAGGCGCAGCAGTTCGGCGCCGAGCTGGTAGCGGCCGGAGGCGGGGTCCTGCTCGACGAAGCCCTCCTGCTGGAGCGTCCGCAGGATGCCGTGCGCGGTGCCCTTGGCCAGCCCCAGCGCGGAGGCCACGTCGGACAGGCCCAGCCGTCGCTCGCCGCCCGCGAGCAGCCGCAGCATCGCCGCCGCCCGCTCCAGCGACTGGATGGTCCGTGCCATCGCGCTACCTCCTCCTCAATGCCGTTCGGCAATGCTGAACACTATCGGCCGATGCCGACCATGGGGTAGCTGACCGCGGACCCGTCCATGATCGCCGAGCCGGGGACGGGACCGGACACCGGCCCACCGCTTCCGGCCACGCTCCAGCCCCCCTCCGGTGCCCCGCGAGCCCGTTGCGGCGTGCTGGGAGCCCGTCCAGCCCGTGGAACGGTCGCTGCCTCCCCGCGTCCTGGGGGCTACGCTTGCGGCGTGCGCCCTCCACGCGGGGGCGCAAAGCCGACAGCCGTCGCACTTCAGGGAGCTCTTCCATGGCCTCGCTTACGCCATCGTCCACCGCAGCCGCCCGAGCCGAAGCACTTCGCGAGGCACTCGCCACCCGAGTGGTGGTGGCGGACGGAGCCATGGGAACGATGCTCCAGGCTCAGGATCCCACCCTCGCCGACTTCCAGGACCACGAGGGCTGCAACGAGATCCTCAACGTCACCCGACCTGACATTGTCCGCTCCGTCCACGAGGCGTATTTCACGGCCGGCGTGGACTGCGTGGAGACCAACACCTTCGGCGCGAACCACTCCGCCCTCGGCGAGTACGACATCTCCGACCGCATCCTCGAACTGTCCGAGGCGGGGGCCCGCATCGCCCGCGAGACGGCCGACGCCTTCACCGCGCGGGACGAGCGGCAGCGGTGGGTGCTGGGGTCGATGGGCCCGGGCACCAAGCTGCCGACCCTGGGCCACGCCCCCTACGGCGTGCTGCGGGACGCCTACCAGCGCAACGCCGAGGGCCTGATCGCCGGCGGCGCGGACGCGCTGCTCGTGGAGACGACGCAGGACCTGCTGCAGACCAAGGCCGCCGTGCTCGGCGCCCGCCGGGCCCTCACGGTCGCGGGCCTGGACCTGCCCGTGATCGTCTCGGTCACCGTCGAGACCACCGGCACCATGCTGCTGGGCTCCGAGATCGGCGCCGCGCTGACCGCGCTGGAGCCGCTCGGCATCGACATGATCGGCCTGAACTGCGCCACCGGCCCCGCCGAGATGAGCGAGCACCTGCGGCACCTCTCCCGGCACTCCCGCGTCGCGCTGTCGTGCATGCCCAACGCGGGCCTGCCCGTCCTGGGCAAGGACGGCGCCCACTACCCGCTGTCGGCGGAGGAGCTGGCGGACGCGCAGGAGACCTTCGTCCGCGAGTACGGACTGTCGCTGGTGGGCGGCTGCTGCGGTACGACGCCGGAACATCTGCGCCGGGTGGTCGAGCGGGTGCGCGGCCTGACCCCGACAGAGCGCTCGCCGCGCCCCGAGCCGGGCGCGGCCTCGCTCTACCAGAGCGTGCCGTTCCGCCAGGACACCTCCTACCTCGCCATCGGCGAGCGGACGAACGCCAACGGCTCGAAGAAGTTCCGCGAGGCCATGCTGGCGGGCCGCTGGGACGACTGCGTCGAGATGGCGCGGGAGCAGATCCGCGAGGGCGCCCACATGCTGGACCTGTGCGTCGACTACGTCGGCCGGGACGGTGTGGCCGACATGGAGGAGCTCGCGGGCCGCTTCGCCACCGCCTCCACCCTGCCGGTCGTGCTGGACTCCACCGAGCCGGAGGTCATCCGGGCCGGCCTGGAGAAACTGGGCGGCCGCGCCGTGATCAACTCGGTCAACTACGAGGACGGCGACGGCCCCGAGTCGCGCTTCGCGAAGATCGCCGGCATTGCCGTGGAGCACGGCGCCGCGCTGATCGCGCTGACCATCGACGAGGAGGGCCAGGCCCGCACGCCCGAGAAGAAGGTGGAGATCGCCGAGCGGCTGATCGCCGACCTCACCGGGAACTGGGGCGTCCGCGAGTCGGACATCCTCATCGACTGCCTGACCTTCACCATCTGCACCGGCCAGGAGGAGTCCCGCAAGGACGGCATCGCCACCATCGAGGCCATCCGGGAGCTCAAGCGCCGCCACCCGGACGTGCAGACGACGCTGGGCCTGTCGAACATCTCCTTCGGCCTGAACCCGGCCGCCCGGCTGGTGCTGAACTCCGTCTTCCTCGACGAGTGCGTCAAGGCCGGCCTGGACTCGGCCATCGTGCACGCCAGCAAGATCCTGCCCATCGCCCGTCTCGACGAGGAGCAGGTGCGGACCGCGCTCGACCTGATCTACGACCGGCGGCGCGAGGGCTACGACCCGTTGCAGCGGCTGCTGGAGCTCTTCGAGGGCGTGGACACCAAGTCGATGAAGGCCGGCAAGGCCGAGGAACTGGCCGCCCTGCCGCTGGACGAGCGGCTGCAGCGGCGCATCATCGACGGCGAGCGGAACGGCCTGGAGGCCGACCTGGACGAGGCGCTGCGCGACCGTCCGGCGCTCGACATCGTCAACGACACCCTGCTGGAGGGCATGAAGGTCGTCGGCGAGCTCTTCGGCTCCGGCCAGATGCAGCTGCCCTTCGTCCTCCAGTCCGCCGAGGTCATGAAGAACGCGGTCGCCTATCTGGAACCGCACATGGAGAAGTCCGACGCGGAGGGCAAGGGCACCATCGTGCTCGCCACCGTGCGCGGCGACGTCCACGACATCGGCAAGAACCTCGTCGACATCATCCTGTCCAACAACGGCTACAACGTCGTCAACCTCGGCATCAAGCAGCCGGTCTCGGCGATCCTGGAAGCGGCCGAGGAACACCGGGCCGACGTCATCGGGATGTCCGGGCTCCTGGTGAAGTCCACCGTGATCATGAAGGAGAACCTGGAGGAGCTCAACCAGCGCAAGCTGGCCGCGACCTACCCGGTCATCCTGGGCGGCGCCGCCCTCACCCGGGCGTACGTCGAGCAGGACCTGCACGAGATCTACGAGGGTGAGGTCCGCTACGCCCGCGACGCCTTCGAGGGCCTGCGGCTGATGGACGCGCTGGTCGCCGTCAAGCGCGGCGTCCCCGGCGCGACGCTGCCCGAGCTCAAGCAGCGCCGCGTGCCCAGGCGTGAGGCGGCCGCCCTTCCGGAGGCCGAGGAACCGCAGGGCGCGGTCCGCTCGGACGTCGCCACCGACAACCCGGTGCCCACGCCGCCGTTCTGGGGCACCCGGGTGGTCAAGGGCATCCCCCTCAAGGACTACGCCTCCTGGCTCGACGAGGGCGCCCTCTTCAAGGGCCAGTGGGGCCTGAAGCAGTCCCGCGCCTCCGGCCCCGGCTACGAGGAGCTCGTCGAGACCGAGGGCCGTCCGCGGCTGCGCGGCTGGCTCGACCGGCTCCACACGGAGAACCTGCTGGAGGCGGCCGTCGTCTACGGCTACTTCCCGTGCGTGAGCAAGGGCGACGACCTGATCCTGCTCCACGAGGACGGCTCCGAGCTCACCCGCTTCACCTTCCCGCGCCAGCGGCGCGGCCGGCGCCTGTGCCTCGCCGACTTCTTCCGGCCCGAGGAGTCCGGCGAGCGCGACGTCGTCGCCCTCCAGGTCGTCACGGTCGGCTCGCGGATCGGCGAGGCCACGGCCGAGCTCTTCGCCGCCGACGCCTACCGCGACTACCTCGAACTCCACGGCCTGTCCGTCCAGCTCGCCGAGGCGCTCGCCGAGTACTGGCACGCCCGCGTCCGCGCGGAGCTCGGCTTCGCGGGCGAGGACCCCTCGGACGTCCAGGACATGTTCGACCTGAAGTACCGTGGCGCCCGCTTCTCCCTCGGCTACGGCGCCTGCCCCGACCTGGAGGACCGCGCCAAGATCGCCGAACTCCTGCGGCCGGAACGCATCGGCGTCCAGCTCTCGGAGGAGTTCCAGCTCCACCCGGAGCAGTCCACGGACGCGATCGTCATCCACCACCCGGAGGCGAAGTACTTCAACGCGCGGTAGGGGGTCCGGGGGCGAAGCCCCCGGTTGCGGGGCCCACGGTGCCCGTGCCCAATGGGAAGCGGACATGGACACTCCCACCCGCCGCCGCTTCCTCGGCGCGGCCGCCGCCGCGGCGACCGGCGCGCTGATATCCGGCTGCACGAACGGCGGCACCGGCAACCCGGAAGCGGCAAGCGTCACCGCCGAGAACGAACTGCCCGGCACGCACGACTGGCGCATCACCCGCCCCGCCCCCGCTCACGCGGTCGACGGCTACGCCGACCGCGTGAGCGTCCTGGCGGGTGAGCCGTTCCGGCTCCATCTCTCCGCCACCGCCCGCACCCTGCGGGCCGAGGCGTTCCGCATGGGCTGGTACGGCGGGGCCCAGGCCCGCCGGGTCTGGTCCTCGGACGGCCTCGCCGGGGCCGTGCAGCCGCTTCCGGCGGCCGCCGGCGCGACGCGGACCGTCGCGGCCGGCTGGCGGCCGTCCCTGGAGGTGCCCACCCGGGGCTGGCCCGAGGGCGCGTACCTCGTCCGGCTCACAGCCGACTCCGGCGGCCAGCGGTACGTACCGATCACCGTCCGCTCGGCCCGCACCGCCGGACGGCTGGTGCTCGTCAACGCCGTCGGCACCTGGCAGGCGTACAACACCTGGGGCGGCCACAGCCTCTACCACGGCCCCGGTGGCAAGGGCGACTACGCCGCCCGGTCCCTCGCCGTCAGCTGCGACCGCCCCTACGACGGCAACGGCGCACCGCTGTTCACGACGTACGAGCAGCCGGCGATCGCGCTCGCCGAGCGGCTGGGGCTGCCGCTCGCCTACGTCACCACCATGGATCTCGACCGTGAACCGGACCTGCTGCGCGGCGCGCACGGCGTGGTCTCCCTCGGGCACGACGAGTACTGGACGCCGGCCGTGCGGGCCCGCGTCACCGCGGCCCGCGACGCGGGCACCAACGTCGCGTTCCTCGGGGCGAACGCCTGCTTCCGCCGCATCCGGCTGGAGCACACGGAGGGCGGTGACCGCCGGCTGGTCGTCTGCTACAAGACCGACTGGTCGCTCGACCCGATGGCCGGCAAGGACGACGCGGCCGTCACGACGGACTGGCGCGAGCCCCCGCACGCCGACCCGGAGAACTCCCTCACCGGCACGCTCTACGAGTCCAATCCGACCACCGCCGACTATGTGGTGGCCGAGCCCGGCCACTGGCTGTTCGAGAACACCGGCGCGGGGCGGGGCACCCGTTTCCCCAACCTGGTGGGCACCGAGTACGACCGGGTGCGTTCGGGGCGGGCAACGCCCCGGCCGATCGAGGTCGTCGCCCACTCGCAGGTGGTGTGCCGCGGCGTGCGGTCGTTCGCGGACTCGGCGTACTACACGACCGGCAGCGGCGCCGGGGTCTTCAACACGGGCACCATGCGCTGGGTGGAATCCCTCACCGGGGACGGCAGCCACGGCATCCCGCCGGCCACGGCGCGCTTCACCAACCAGGTCACCGCCAATCTCTTCCGCGCCTTCGCCGCCGGGCCCGCCGGCCGCTCCCGTCCGGCGTCGGACAACCTCGACGCGTACCACCCGTACGACGGCGACCCGATCCAGGCCGCACACCATCTGTGGTGACCGCGGGCCGCAGGGCCGCGTCACCCGGCCGGCCCGGCGCCGGTGTCGCCCGGCGCCGTGCCGGGACAGGCTGGGGCCATGTCCCCGATGGCTCCGAAGTCCTGGTTCGTCACCGGCACGTCGTCCGGCTTCGGCCGCCGGCTCACCGAACTGCTGCTCGCCCGTGGTGACCGCGTCGCCGCGACGGCCCGCCGCCCGGCGGCCCTGGACGACCTCACGGCCGTGC
>NZ_JBFAPH010000084.1:0-20214 GCF_040675635.1 Streptomyces sp. NPDC049577 | reverse complement strand
GCTGGATCGCGTGCCACCCATCGTGCCAGTTACGGTCGACATGGGGCGCGCGCCGGCGCACGGCCGGAAGGAGCTGGTGCCCATGGAGAACGTCCTGCGCCCCCTCGCGGTGATCGGCGGGGCGCTCGTCATCACGATCGTGGTCGGCTGGGCGGCCGACCAGACGGTACGCCGGATCGCCGAACGGCGCCCGGAGGACCCCTTGTGGGGGCTGCTGCGCCGCTGCCGGATGCCCCTGCGGCTGGTGCTGTGCGCGGCGCTGCTGCGCGCCGGGTACCCCTCGGCCAAGCTGACGCACGGGCACGGGACGGTCGCCGGCCAGTTGCTGACCCTCGCGCTGATCGGGGCGTGTGCCTGGCTGGCCGTCCGGCTGGCCACGGCGGTCGTCGAGGCGGTGTACGCCCGGTACGCGGCGGGGGACCGGGATCCGGCCAAGATGCGCCGGGTGCGCACCCAGGTGACGCTCATCCGGCGGGTGGTCACGGCGGTCGTCGGCGTGGTGGCGGTGGCCGCGATGCTGCTCACCTTCCCCGCCATGCGGACGGTCGGCACCTCGGTGCTGGCCTCGGCCGGACTGATCGGCATCGTCGCCGGTGTGGCCGCGCAGTCGACGCTGAGCAACCTCTTCGCCGGGCTGCAGATCGCCTTCGGCGACATCGTGCGGATCGGCGACACGGTGGTGGTCGGCGGCGAGTGGGGCACGGTCGAGGAGATCACGCTGACCTATCTGGTGGTGCGGACCTGGGACGAGCGGCGCATCACCATGCCCGTGTCGTACTTCACCAGCCGGCCGTTCGAGAACTGGTCGCGCGGCGACCCCCGGATGACGGGCACCGTCTTCTTCCACCTCGACCACACCGCCCCCATCGACCTGATGCGCGAACGGCTGCACGCCGTGCTGAAGTCGACCCTGGAGTGGGACGGGCGCGCCTGGAGCCTGGTGATCACCGACACCACGCCCTCCACGATCCAGGTCCGGGCGCTGGTGACGGCCAAGGACGCGGACGACATCTGGACCCTGCGCTGCGTGGTCCGCGAGCAGCTGGTGTCCTGGCTGTGCCGCGAGCACCCCTACGCCCTCCCCCGGATCAACACCGCGCCGGCGCCCGGGCTCGACGACGCGCCCGACCGCCGGCCCGCCCCGCCCACCTCCGAGGACATCGGCCCGGGGCCGGGGGCGAGCTGAGCGCGCGGAAACGTTTCTTCACCTTCGCCGGCGTCAGACGCCGCGCAGGCTCCGTACGTCCAGATGGCGCAGCACCCGGTCGACCACGTCCGGGTCGGCACCGGGCTCGCTGCGGGCGGCGAGAACCGCGCGGCGGGCGGCGGAGAGCATCTCGCCCTGGATGCGCTGCACGGTGCGGACGCGTTCCAGGTGCCGGGCCTGGGCCTCGCGCCGCTCCTCGTCGATCAGGTCGGGGCTGATGCGGTCGCCGAGCTCGTAGGCGCGCCGGTGGAGCTGTTCGATGACGTCGTCGGGCAGGTCCTCGGCGTGCTCGATCTCCTTGAGCCGGCGCCGGGCGGCGGTGGTGGCGCGCTCGGCCAGGCGCCTCTCCAGCTTCCGGTCGGCGTCGGTGTCGGCCTGCACGCCCAGGATCCTGACCAGCCGGGGCAGGGTCAGGCCCTGGAGGACGAGGGTGGCGATGATGACGGCGAAGGTGACGAAGGTGATCTCGTTCCGGGCGGGGAACGGCGCGCCGTGCGCGGTTTTGAGCGGGATGGCCAGGGCGAGCGCGATGGAGGCCACGCCGCGCATGCCGGACCACCACATGACGACCGTCTCGCGCCAGCTGACCGGGATGTCCTCGTCGTAGTCGCGGCGCTCGTGCAGCCGCCGGGCCAGCCAGGCGGCGGGCAGCAGCCACAGCAGCCGGACGCCGACGACGACGCCGACGACCGCCGCGCTGATGGCCAGCATCCCGCCCCAGCGCCCGGAGGCGGTACCGATGACGGCGTGCAGCTCCAGGCCGATGAGGCCGAAGGCGACGCCGGTGACGAGGGTGTCGACGACCTCCCAGAAGGTGTGCCCGGCGAGCCTGCCGAGGACGTCGTCGGCGTCGTGGGCGTACTCGGCGAGGAAGAGGGCCGTGGTGAGCACGGCGAGCACACCGGAGCCGTGGAACTCCTCGGCGAGGGTGTAGGAGACGAACGGCACCAGGACGGTCAGCCCGATCTGCAGGGTCGCCTCGCCGAGGCGGTCCATGAGCTTCTTGGCCGCCCAGCCGAGCGCCAGCCCGACGGCCACGGCCACCACGGCGGACAGCAGCAGCGTGAGCAGCGCCTGGGGGGCCGAGAAGGTGCCGGTGACGGCCGCGGCGATGGCCACGTGGTAGAGCACGATGGCGGTGACGTCGTTGAAGAGCCCCTCGCCCTCCAGGATGGACGTCAGCCGGCGCGGCAGCCCGAGCGAGCCCGCGACGGCGGTGGCCGCGACCGGGTCGGGCGGGGCGACCAGCGCGCCGAAGGCGACGGCGGCGGCCAGCGAGATCCCCGGGACGACCGCCTCGGCGACGGCCGCGACGGCCGCCGTGGTGACGAACACCAGGGCCACCGCCAGCAGCAGGATCGGCCGGATATTGGCCGTGAACTGGCGCCACGAGGTCCGCTGCACGGAGGCGTACAGCAGCGGCGGGAGCACCAGCGGAAGGATGTACTCGGGCGGCACGTTCGCGTTCGGCACGAACGGCAGCAGCGCCAGCAGCATGCCGCCCAGCGTCATCAGCACGGGCGGCGGCAGCCCCAGCCGGTCCCCGAGCGGCACCGTGACGATCGCCCCGATCAGCAGCACGAAGAGCAGGGCGAGCTGGTCCACGGACACCCTCCGGGCGGGTCGTCGCGGTCTGCGGACTTCCGGGGCTGCTACCAGCCTGCCCCACGGCCCACCGCGCCGCCCGGCGAGCCCGCCCTTCCGGGCGGCCCCGCCGCGAGCCCCCTACGCGCTCTCGGCCCGCACCGTGTCCAGCGCGTACTGGAGGTCCTCCGGGTAGGCGCTCTCGAACTCCACCCAGCGGCCGTCCGCCGGGTGCTCGAAGCCCAGCCGCACGGCGTGCAGCCACTGCCGGGTGATCTTCAGCCGCTTGGCGATGGTGGGGTCGGCGCCGTAGGTGAGGTCGCCGACGCACGGGTGCCGGTGGGCGGACATGTGGACGCGGATCTGGTGCGTGCGGCCCGTCTCCAGCTTGATGTCCAGGAGGCTGGCGGCCCGGAACGCCTCGATGAGGTCGTAGTGGGTGACGGACGGCTTGCCCTCGGCGGTGACGGCCCACTTGTAGTCGTGGTTGGGGTGCCGGCCGATGGGGGCGTCGATGGTGCCGCTCATCGGGTCCGGGTGGCCCTGGACCAGCGCGTGGTAGCGCTTGTCGACCGTGCGCTCGCGGAACTGCTGCTTGAGCAGGGTGTAGGCGCGCTCGGACTTGGCGACCACCATCAGGCCGGAGGTGCCGACGTCCAGGCGGTGCACGATGCCCTGGCGCTCGGCCGCGCCGGAGGTGGAGATGCGGTAGCCGGCGGCGGCCAGCCCGCCGATCACGGTGGGGCCCGTCCAGCCCGGGCTCGGGTGCGCGGCCACGCCGACCGGCTTGACGATCACGACGATGTCGTCGTCGTCATGGACGATCTCCATGCCCTCGACCGGCTCGGCGACGATCCGCACCGGCGCGGGCGGCGCCGGCATCTCGACCTCCAGCCAGGCCCCGCCGGTCACCCGGTCGGATTTCCCGGCCTCGGCCCCGTCCAGCTGGACCTTGCCCGCGGCCGCCAGCTCGGCCGCCTTGGTGCGGGAAAAGCCGAACATACGGGCGATCGCGGCGTCGACGCGCTCACCCTCCAGGCCGTCGGGTACGGGAAGGGCGCGGATCTCGGGAATCGTGCTCACCAGTCGAGTATGACGGACGGGCGCGACACGCCCGTCCCTGGCTCAGTCCTCGTGGACGGTCCCGTCCGGGTCGAGACCCCGGAACGAGAGGATGACGATCAGGAAGCCGCCGCAGACGATCGCGGAGTCGGCGAGGTTGAACACCGCGAAGTGCGGGGTGGAAATGAAGTCCACCACGCCGCCCTCCAGACCGCCGGGCGAGCGGAAGAGCCGGTCGGTGAGGTTGCCGAGAGCACCGCCCAGCAGCAGGCCGAGGGCGATCGCCCAGGGCATGCTGTAGAGCTTGCGGGCGATGCGGGCGATCGCCACGATCACGGCGACCGCGATGACGGTGAAGACGATCGTCATCGCCTCGCCGATACCGAAGGCCGCGCCACGGTTGCGGATCACCTCGAACTGGAGGAACGTCCCGATCACCTGGACCGGGTCGTGGTGCTCCAGCTTGGCGACCACGGCCATCTTGCTGGCCAGGTCGACCAGGTACGCGAGGGCGGCGACCGCCAGGAGCGCGGCGATCCGCCGCTTCCCCCTGGGCGCGCTCTTCCCGTCGGCCGTCGCCGTCGCGGCCTGTCCGGCCTGTCCGGCCTGTTCCGCCTCTGTCACGTGAGTCCCTGACGTCGTCCCTGCCTGGCTGAGGACGAGGGTACGGCACCGGGTGCCGGTCGGTTCAGCGACGTTCCTGCCGCTGCTTGTCCTCCACGCACAGGGTGGCGCGCGGGAACGCCTGCATCCGCGCCTTCCCGATGGGCTTGCCGCAGACCTCGCACAGGCCGTACGTACCGGCGTCGATACGGGCCAGGGCGCGCTCGGTCTGCTCCAGCATCTCGCGCGCGTTGGCGGCCAGGCTCAGTTCGTGCTCCCGGGTGATGTTCTTGGTCCCGGTGTCGGCCTGGTCGTCGCCCGCGCCGTCGCCGGAGTCGCGCATCAGCCCGCTGATCGCCTGCTCGGCCGCCGTGATCTCCCCGCGCAGCCGCGCGGCCTCCTCGGTCAGCGCGGACCGCGCCTCGGCCACCTCTCCGGGCGACCAGGGCTCCTCCCCCGGCCGCACGGCCAGCGCCCCGCCCGTCCGGGCTCCCGGCACCTTCTGCGCTGCGCGCGCCTCACCGATGCTCTTCTCGGCCACGGCCTTGGCTCCCGTCTCGTCGGCGGTCATCCCCGTCTTCCCGGTCTTCTGCGCTGAAGCAGTCTCGGTGGTCGGCGCCGCGTTGGCACCTGCGTCGGCGCGGGTTCCGGCCACCGGCCCGCCTGCGGCGCGCTTTGCGGTGACCTTCTTGCCTGCGGCAGCCTTCGCCCCGGCGGGCGGCGCCTGTACGGCGGAGGCGGCCCGCTTGGCCGTGGTCTTCTTCGCGGCGGCCGGCCCCTTGGCCGACGCGGCTCCGGCGGGCTCGGCAGTGGCCTTCTTCGCGGCCGGAGCCGCCTGCGCGGCGGGGGCGGCCCCCTCCGCGGCCGCGGCCCGCTTGGCCGTGGTCTTCTTCGCGGCGGCCGGCCCCTTGGCCGACGCCGCCCCGGCGGCCTCGGCGGGGGCCTTCTTCGCGGCCGCCTTCTTGCCCGCGGGCGGCGCCTGTACGGCGGAGGCGGCCTCCTCCACGGCCCCGGCCCGCTTCCCAGCCGGCTTCTTGGCCGACGCCGCTCCGGCGGCCTCGGCAGGGGACTTCTTCGCGGCCACCTTCTTGCCCGCGGCAGCCTTCGCCCCGGCGGGGGCGGCCTCCTCCGCGGCCGCGGCCCGCTTGGCCGTGGTCTTCTTCGCAGCGGCCGGCCCCTTGGCCGACGCCGCCCCGGCAGCCTCGGCAGCGGCCTTCTTGCCGGACGGAGCCGCCTGCGCGGCCGCGGTCCGCTTGCCGGCGGCCTTCTTCGCCGGGGCCGGCTTCTCGTCCGGCGCCGCCCCGGCGGCCGTGGCCTTCTTGCCCGCGGCAGCCCTCGACCCGGCCGGGGCCGCCTCTTCCACAGCGGCGGCCGGTTCCTCGGCCGGCTTCGCGCTGGCCGGCGTCTTCTTGCGCGCGGCAGCCTTCGCACCGGTGGGCGCCGCCCGCACGGCGGAGGCGGCCTCCTCCACAGCCCCGGCCCGCTTGGCCGTGGTCTTCTTCGCAGCCGGCTTGGCCGTGGTCGTCTTCCTGGCCGGCGGCGCCGTGCCGGCGGTCGCCTTCTTCGCCGGTCCCTTCGTGGTCCGGTCCTTCTTCGCGGCGAGCTTCAGGGCTGTCGCTGTCTCCTGCACGGGCTCAGCCCCCTTTCCGGCCTTTCCGGCCGCAGTCGTCTTCTTCGTCGGAGCGGCCGCTGTCGTCTTCTTCCCCGTCGCGGCCCTTCCCGCCCCCGCCGCGGTCTTCTTCCCCCGGCCGGACGCAGCGGGCGGGGTGCTCTTCTTCGCGGCTGCCCTCGCCGGAGGCGCACCGGCCGTCTCGGCCTTCTTCGCCATGGCCGCGATCCCTTCACATTTTATGATCTTGCGCGCGAATCGTGCGGGAACGATAAATCGGCGCAGGGCACGCGGCAACGGGGCACGCCGGTCTCCATCCGTTGTGCCCCGCCGCCGGCCCTGTAATCGGTCGGCCGGGGCGCGGTCGGCCCCTTACACTGGGCGCAGCGAAAGGCATGGATGGGACGAGTAGCGCCGCACGCAGCCAAGAGCGACCCGGGGACGGTGTGAGCCCGGGGGTGTGCGCGGGGTGAAGATCAGCCCGGAGCCGCCGGAGGAACGCCCCGCGCAGGGGTCAGTAGAACCGGCATCGCGACCCTAATGAGGGGGCCGGGGACCGGCACAGGCGTCCACGGCCAAGGAGGGTGGTACCGCGGGAGCGCGCAGGCGCCTCTCGTCCCTCCGACGGACAGCGCACTACCGTCCCGCCGGAGGAAGCCGATGACGCAGTACCGCCAGGTACCCGCGCAGGTCGACCTGCCCGCCCTGGAGCACGCCGTGCTCGAGTTCTGGCGCGAGCAGAAGACCTTCGCCCGTACCCTCGAACAGTCCGAGGGCCGCCCCGAGTGGGTGTTCTACGAGGGCCCGCCGACCGCCAACGGCATGCCCGGCGCGCACCACATCGAGGCCCGGGTCTTCAAGGACGTCTTCCCGCGTTTCCGCACCATGCAGGGCTACCACGTGGCCCGCAAGGCCGGCTGGGACTGCCACGGCCTGCCGGTCGAGCTCGCCGTCGAGAAGGAGCTCGGCTTCTCCGGCAAGCAGGACATCGAGGCGTACGGCATCGCCGAGTTCAACGCGAAGTGCCGCGAGTCCGTGACCCGGCACACCGACGCGTTCGCCGAGCTCACCACCCGCATGGGCTACTGGGTCGACCTCGACGAGGCGTACCGCACGATGGACCCGGACTACGTCCAGTCCGTCTGGTGGTCGCTGAAGGAGATCTTCAACAAGGGCCTGCTGGTCCAGGACCACCGCGTGGCCCCCTGGTGCCCCCGCTGCGGCACCGGTCTGTCCGACCACGAGCTGGCGCAGGGCTACGAGACGGTCGTCGACCCGTCCGTCTTCGTCCGCTTCCCGCTGACCTCCGGCCCGCTGGCCGGCGAGGCGGCGCTGCTGGTGTGGACGACCACCCCGTGGACGCTGGTCTCCAACGTCGCCGCCGCCGCGCACCCGGACGTCACCTACGTCGTGGCCACCGACGGCACGGAGCAGCTGGTCGTCGCCGAGCCGCTGCTGGAGAAGGCCCTCGGCGAGGGCTGGACGGCCACCGGCCAGTCCTTCACCGGCCGCGAGATGGAGCGCTGGACCTACCGCCGCCCCTTCGACCTGGTCGAGCTGGACGGCGCGAACTTCGTCGTCAACGCCGAGTACGTGACCACCGAGGACGGTACGGGTCTGGTCCACCAGGCGCCCGCCTTCGGTGAGGACGACCTCAAGACCTGCCGTGCCTACGGCCTGCCCGTGGTGAACCCGGTCCGTCCCGACGGCACCTTCGAGGAGGAGGTCGGCCTCGTCGGCGGCCTGTTCTTCAAGAAGGCCGACGAGAAGCTCGTCGCCGACCTGACCGAGCGCGGCCTGCTCTTCAAGCACATCGCGTACGAGCACAGCTACCCGCACTGCTGGCGCTGCCACACCGCGCTGCTGTACTACGCGCAGCCGTCCTGGTACATCCGCACCACCGCGGTCAAGGACCGGCTCCTCGAGGAGAACGAGGGGACCAACTGGTTCCCGGAGTCGGTGAAGTACGGCCGCTTCGGCGACTGGCTGAACAACAACATCGACTGGGCGCTGTCCCGCAACCGCTACTGGGGCACCCCGCTGCCCATCTGGCGCTGCGAGGAGGGCCACCTGACCTGCGTCGGCTCGCTGGCCGAGCTCTCCGAGCTGACCGGCACCGACCAGAGCGGCCTCGACCCGCACCGCCCGTACATCGACGACGTGACCTTCACCTGCTCGGCCGAGGGGTGCTCGCACACCGCCGTCCGCGTGCCGGAGGTCATCGACGCCTGGTACGACTCGGGCTCGATGCCGTTCGCCCAGTGGGGCTACCCGTACAAGAACAAGGAGCTGTTCGAGAAGCGCTACCCGGCGCAGTTCATCTCCGAGGCCATCGACCAGACCCGCGGCTGGTTCTACACCCTGATGGCCGTCGGCACGCTCGTCTTCGACAAGTCGTCGTACGAGAACGTCGTCTGCCTGGGCCACATCCTCGCCGAGGACGGCCGGAAGATGTCCAAGCACCTGGGCAACATCCTCCAGCCGATCCCGCTGATGGACCAGCACGGCGCGGACGCGGTCCGCTGGTTCATGGCCGCCGGCGGCTCGCCGTGGGCCGCGCGCCGCGTGGGCCACGGCACGATCCAGGAGGTCGTCCGCAAGACGCTCCTCACCTACTGGAACACGGTCGCCTTCCAGGCGCTCTACGCCCGCACCTCCGGCTGGGCCCCCTCGGCCGCCGACCCGGCCCCGGCCGGCCGGCCGCTGCTGGACCGCTGGCTGCTCGGCGAGCTGAACACGCTGACCGAGCAGGTCACGCAGGCCATGGAGGCCTACGACACCCAGCGCGCCGGCAAGCTGCTGTCCTCCTTCGTGGACGACCTGTCCAACTGGTACGTGCGGCGCTCCCGCCGCCGGTTCTGGCAGGGCGACGCGGCGGCGCTGCGCACGCTGCACGAGGTGATCGAGACCGTGACGCGGCTGATGGCCCCGCTGGTCCCGTTCATCACCGAGCGGGTCTGGCAGGACCTGGTCGTCCCGGTCGACCCGCAGGCCCCGGAGTCGGTGCACCTCGCCACCTGGCCGGTGGCGGACCAGGAGCTGATCGACCCCGAGCTGTCCCGGCAGATGGTGCTGGTCCGGCGCCTGGTCGAGCTGGGCCGCGCCACGCGCGCCGAGTCGGGCGTCAAGACGCGCCAGCCGCTCTCGCGCGCGCTGGTCGCGGCGGCCGGCTTCGAGGCGCTCGGCGAGGAGCTGCGCGCGCAGATCGCGGAGGAGCTGAACGTCTCCTCGCTGGCCTCCCTGTCCGAGGTCGGCGGCTCGCTGGTCGACACCACGGCCAAGGCGAACTTCCGTGCGCTGGGCAAGCGGTTCGGCAAGGGCGTGCAGGCGGTGGCGAAGGCGATCGCCTCCGCCGACGCGGCGGCGCTGTCGCTGGCCCTGCGGGAGGGAACGGCCTCCGTCGAGGTCGACGGCGAGCCGGTGGCGCTCGCCGCCGATGAGGTGATCATCACGGAGACGCCGCGCGAGGGCTGGTCCGTGGCCTCGGACTCCGGCGCGACCGTCGCCCTCGATCTGGAGATCACTCCGGAGCTGCGCCGCGCGGGCCTGGCCCGTGACGCGATCCGGCTCATCCAGGAGGCGCGCAAGAACAGCGGCCTGGACGTCGCGGATCGCATCGCGCTCCGGTGGTCCTCCACCGACGAGGAGACCGTGACCGCGCTCGGCGAGCACGCGGGGCTCATCGCCGACGAGGTCCTCGCGACCGACTTCGCCTCCGGCGAGGGCGACGACTCGTACGGTGAGCCGTTCGCCGACGAGGGGCTCGGACTGACGTTCCGCCTCCGTAAGGCCTAAGCAATCGGGTGACCCCGGCGCTCCGCGCCGGGGTCTTCTCCCACCCGCCGACCCGGCGCCCGGAAACCCCGGGACGTTCCGGGCGGGCAGGACGAAATGGGCCGGGCCCCTGGGATTCCCAGGGGCCCGGCCCATTGGTCCGAGGGTCAAGCCCTCAGTTGTCGTCCTCGTCGATGAGGAAGCCCCGCATGGGGCTCGGCGCCTGCATCGGCTGCTGGCCCTGCGGCCGCACCGGAGCCATCGGCTGCGTCATGGCGGGAGACATCTGCTGCTGCCCGCCGTACGACGGCGCACCGCCCGACGGCTGGCCGTGCCCGTTCGTGCCGCCCAGGCCCTGGTTGCCGCCCATGCTGTGACCGCCCATGCCCGCACCGGCCGAGGCCATCGACCCGCTCATCGAGGGGGCCGGCGGCAGCGACGCGGTGGCCGGGGTGCGCGGCGGGGCCAGCGAGTCGTCCGCCTGGTTCTCCAGCTGACGCAGCTGGCTCTCCAGGTAGGACTTCAGGCGGGTGCGGTACTCGCGCTCGAAGCCGCGCAGGTCCTCGACCTTGCGCTCCAGCGTGGCGCGCGCGGACTCCAGCGAGCCCATCGCCACGCGGTGCTTCTCCTGCGCGTCCCGCTCCAGCGCGTCGGCCTTGGCGCGGGCGTCCCGCTCCAGGCCCTCGGCACGGCTGCGGGCCTCGCCGACGATCTTGTTGGCCTCGGAACGGGCCTCCGCGATCGCCTGATCGGCCGTCTGCTGCGCGAGGGAGAGGACACGCGCCGCGCTGTCGCCACCCGGGCCCTGGCCCGGCTGCGGCAGCTGGGGACCGCCCATGGGGCCGTTCTGGCCCATGGGGTTCTGCCCCATCGGTCCGTTCTGTCCCATGGGTCCGCCCATCGGGCCACCCATCGGACCGTTCTGTCCCATCGGGCCGGGACCGTGCGGGCCCTGGGGACCGTGGCCGTGACCGCCCGGACCGGCCGGCAGCTGCGGGGCACCGCCCGGAAGCTGCGGCGGACCGCCCATCTGCTGCTGGTTCGGCGGCACCGGCTGCGGGCCGGATATGGCGGCGGGCACGGGAGCACCGGGTCGCTGATCCTGCGGCTCGGGCTTGCGCATGTTCTGCTGCTGGTTCTGCGCGGCGGCACGCGTCGCCGCGGCCAGCTTGGCGCGCAGGTCCTCGTTCTCCCGGAGCAGGCGGGTCAGTTCAGCCTCGACCTCGTCGAGAAAGGCATCGACCTCGTCCTCGTCATAGCCTTCCCGGAGGCGGACGGTCGTGAACTGCTTGTTCCGCACGTCCTCGGGGCTCAGCGGCATCTCTTCTTCACCTCAACGTTGTCGTCGGCAATCGGCAAGACCGTATCGTTCACAGCCGCGTTCACAGCCGGCTCACGACGGTGATCAGGATGTAGACGATGATCATCAGTACGAAGAAGGACAGGTCGAGCGCCACGCCCCCGAGACGCAGCGGCGGGATGACCCGCCGCAGAAGCTTGAGTGGCGGATCAGTGACAGTGTAGGTGGCCTCGAGGAGCACCACCATCGCCTTACCGGGTTGCCATGAACGGGCGAACTGGAAGACGTAGTCCATCACCAGTCGGAAGATCAGCACGATCAGGAAGACGTACAGCGCGATGTAGATCACCTGCTGTGCGATGCCCATCTCGCGCTTCCCTCTCCCCTTGCTCGTACTCGGCCAGTTGGCCGTTGTCCGGGTTTGCCCGGTCTTGCGTCTCAGCTCTGGTTGAAGAACCCGCCCTCTGCGATGCGGGCCTTGTCCTCCGCCGTGACATCGACGTTAGCAGGAGACAGCAGGAACACCTTCTGCGTCACCCGCTCGATGCTCCCGTGCAACCCGAACACGAGACCGGCCGCGAAGTCGACGAGCCGCTTCGCGTCGGTGTCGTCCATCTCCGTGAGATTCATGATCACCGGAGTGCCCTCACGGAAGTGTTCCCCGATGGTACGGGCCTCGTTGTACGTCCGGGGGTGCAATGTCGTGATGCGGTAAGGCTCCCGCTCGGACACAACCTTGGGCATGATCACCGGTGCGTTCTTCTCCAGAGAGTGGCGTTCGGGTGTGATGGACGACACGGGTGCGATTCGGGCGGGTCGTCCCGTTTCCGCTACGAGCGGAGCGGGTTCGCGCTGCGCGGGGGGCTGGGCGACTCGAACCGGTTCGTCCGATTGCGTCTGTTGGGCCTGATGTGTCTGGTGCTGCCGACGCCGGTCCGGCTCCGGCTCGGGCTCGAACTCGTCATCGGGGTCGAACCCCGGGCCGTCGTACCCATCGTCCTCCACGAGGCCGAGGTAGACCGCCATCTTGCGCATAGCGCCGGCCATTCTCCGCATCCTCCGCTCTGTGGTGGATCGGCTCCGTCAACGGCGCTGGATCCACGTGGTCCGCCCGCCTTTTGGCGGGAATGACCATATTTTGTTGCTGTGGTCCGACTTCTTGGCGACGTTACCCGAGCCTCGGCCGGACTCCGAGTACCGCCGACCCGACACGTACATGTGTCGCACCGGCCGCGACGGCGTCCTCCAGATCAGCGCTCATCCCTGCGGACACCATGTTCGCAGCAGGATGGGCGGCGCGCAGGTCCGTTGCGATTTCCATCAGCCTCTCGAAGGCCGCTCTGGGCCGTCCGGCGTAGGGGCCGGCGAGCGGAGCGACCGTCATGAGACCTGCTGGTCCGAGCCCTTCGGCCGCGGCGAGCGCGTCGGCCAGGGCGAGGACCCCGTCGGGCGAGACCCCGCCGCGTCCGGCGACGCTTCCCGACTCGGCGTCAAGCGCCACCTGGATCAGGCAGTCGAGCCGCCGTCCGGCCCGGACGGCCGCCGCCGACAGGGCGTCGACCAGCCGTTCACGGTCGACCGAGTGCACCAGATCGGCGTAATTCACCACCGAACGCACCTTGTTTGTCTGCAATTGACCGACAAAGTGCCAGGTGAGCGGCAGATCCGCGCACTCGGCGGCCTTCGGGGCCGCGTCCTGGTCCCGGTTCTCGGCGACGTGACGGACCCCCAGCTCGGCCAGGATCCGCACGTCGCTCGCGGGATAGGTCTTGGTGACCACGATCAGGGTCACTTCTTCGCGCTTGCGGCCGGCCGCCTCGCACGCGGCAGAGATACGTTCCTCCACCCGGGCGAGCCGGTCCGCCAGCTCGGTTCTGCGTTCCGTCACGATTCAGGATCCAGCCAGACATAGCTCGCGAGTCGCCCGGTCGTGCGCTCGCGCCGGTAGGAGAAGTGGTCGGCCGACTCCAGCGTGCAGACGCCGGACGTGCCGTCCAGGGTGATGCCCAGCTGGGCCAGCTGGGCCGCGACCCCCGCGGCGACGTCCACCGCCGGGGTGCCCTGCCGGGTGGTGGCCCAGGACTCCGGCACCGCCTCGGCGACCTCGGCGCGCATCGCCTCGGGCACCTCGTAGCAGCGGCCGCAGACCGAGGGGCCCAGCCAAGCGACGATCCGGGAGGGTTCGGCGCCGAGCGCCAGCATCTCCCCGGCCACCGCCGGCACCACTCCGGCGACCAGTCCGGGCCGCCCGGCGTGCGCCGCGCCGGCGACGCCCGCGACCGGGTCGGCCAGCAGGACCGGGGTGCAGTCCGCGGTGAGCACCGCGAGGGCCAGGCCCCGACGGGCCGTCACCACCCCGTCCACCCGGGGCACCTCGCCGGTCCGCCACGGTCCGTCGACCACCGCGACGTCCCGGCCGTGCACCTGGTTCATCCAGACGACGTCCGCCGGGTCGAGACCGAGGCTCCGGGCCGCGCGCTCGCGGTTGGCCCGCACGGCGGCCGGGTCGTCGCCGACCGCGCCGCCGAGGTTGAGCTCCGCATACGGAGCGGCGCTCACTCCGCCCCACCGGCTGGTGAAGGCGAAGTGCGCGCCGCTCGCGTGTGCCACGTGTTCCACGGGGGGCACCGTGTGCTGTTGCCCTATCACTGGGGGCCGCTCACCGTTTCCTTGCGGGTACTTCGGGCCGGATCGTCTGAAGGCGGGTCACTTCGGACCGGTCACTTCAGGAAGTCCGGCACGTCCAGCTCCTCGGCGGTCGAGTCCTGGTACGGACGGGCCGGCGGGACCTGGGGGGAGGAGACCGGCGGCGGCGGGACCTCGGCGACCGGCGTGGGGTCCGCGACGGGCGCGGGCTCCTCGGTGCGCGGGGTCAGGCTGCCCAGCCCGCCGAAGGAGGGGCGGGCCGGCTCGGCCGGGGTGGCGGCCGGGCGGCTCGGGGTGCTCGCGGGCGCGCTCTCCTCGCGGCCGCCGTAGGTGGAGCCGAGCACCTTGTCGCGGCTGCCCTTGGCCGGCGGCTGGCCGCCGTCGAAGCCGGCGGCGATGACGGTGACCCGGACCTCGTCACCGAGGGCGTCGTCGATGACGGCGCCGAAGATGATGTTGGCCTCGGGGTGGGCCGCCTCGCTGACCAGCTGGGCGGCCTCGTTGATCTCGAAGAGACCGAGGTCGGAGCCGCCGGAGATGGAGAGCAGGACGCCACGGGCGCCGTCGATGGACGCCTCCAGCAGCGGCGAGGAGATGGCCATCTCGGCGGCGGCCACCGCGCGGTCGTCGCCGCGGGCCGAGCCGATGCCCATGAGCGCCGAGCCGGCCTCGGACATCACGGACTTGACGTCGGCGAAGTCGAGGTTGATCAGGCCCGGGGTGGTGATCAGGTCGGTGATGCCCTGGACGCCCGACAGCAGCACCTGGTCCGCGGACTTGAACGCGTCCAGCACGCTCACCTGGCGGTCCGAGATGGACAGCAGCCGGTCGTTGGGGATCACGATGAGCGTGTCGACCTCGTCGCGCAGCCCCGCGATGCCGTCCTCCGCCTGGTTCGCCCGGCGGCGGCCCTCGAAGGTGAACGGGCGGGTGACCACACCGATCGTCAGGGCGCCCAGGGAGCGGGCGATGTTGGCGACGACGGGCGCGCCGCCGGTGCCGGTGCCACCGCCCTCGCCGGCCGTGACGAAGACCATGTCGGCCCCCTTGAGGACCTCCTCGATCTCCTCGCGGTGGTCCTCGGCGGCCTTGCGGCCGACCTCGGGGTTCGCGCCGGCGCCGAGGCCACGGGTGAGCTCACGGCCGACATCGAGTTTCACGTCGGCGTCGCTCATCAGCAGGGCCTGTGCATCGGTGTTGATCGCGATGAACTCGACGCCCTTGAGACCGACCTCGATCATCCGGTTGATGGCGTTGACGCCACCGCCGCCGATGCCGACGACCTTGATGACTGCGAGGTAGTTCTGCGGTGCTGCCACGTCGAAGGCCTCTCGCCTCGAGTTACGTATGCCTGGGGGCGGTTCCCAATGCCGACCCGAACCCTAACGTTGAAGTTTAGGGTTACCGGTGCCACTGTTCACTGGTGCTCTGAAGCAGGACACTAAGTCGACGAGCGGCGCGTGTTCAACGAACACGCCGAACCTCCCGTTTTTCTTTTCACCCTATGTGATCACCCATAGCCGTAGCCAACCAGGGTGCTCGGTGGGGCCCGACGGCGTCAACCGCCGGACGCCGCCGGGGCACTCGGAGCGCTGACGTCGAAGTGCTTGGCGGTCGGCGCGGCCTTGAGGAGCGCGGTGAGCGTACGGGCCTTCTCCTCGCCCCGCTCGCCGCTGCCCCAGACGATCGTCCTACCCCCCGTCAGTTCCACGCTGATGCCGTCGTAGGAGCGCACGCGCACCACGGCGGTGTCCTTGCGGACGGCCGGGGGCAGGGACGCGGCGACCCGGGCGCCCTCCTGCTCCAGCCGGCCGGGGCCGAACCGGCGGGTGCTGGGCGAGTCCTGGGTCTCCATCACCAGCCGGGGCACCCCGGGCGGGGGCTGGCCGACCGTGGCGAACCGTACGCCCTCGCTGTCGATTTCGAGGTACTTCCCGCCCTTTTGAAGAAGGAGTTTCGGCTGTCTTTCGGTCACTTTGAGACTGATCGCATGCGGCCAGGACCGCTCCACGGCGACCGATTCGATCCTCGGCAGCCGCTCGCGCAACCGGCCCGCGATGGCGTCGGTGTCCACGCCGGCCAGCGGTTCGCCGAGCGGGACGTCGGCGGCGGAACGTACCTCACCGGGTGTCAGGACGACGGTGCCGCTGACACTCACGCGGGTGACGCACAGCCAGTCCGAGCCGTAGAAGGTCCACCAGGCGGCCGCGCCGGCGGCCGCCGCGGCGGCGGCCCACAGGACCAGTCTGCGCCGCCGGGAGAGCGGGGAACGGGCCGGGGCCGCGCCCTTGCCGCGGACCTTGCCGACGGCCTTGCCCGCGCCCTTCGCCGGGCGTTTCACCGGGCGCTTGGGCGCGCTCCTGGGCGGCTTCCCGGGCCCGCCCCCGGCCGTGCCCCTGGCCGCGCCCCTGGGTGTCGCCCGGTCCTGGCCCGTGCGGGCCCCGGAGGCGGGGCGGGAGCGGCCGGGCGACGCCCCGCCCTGCCGCGACGGCTTCGGCTTGTCGCTCTGTCCGCCACCGCGCCGGGCGGTCGTCGGTCCGGCCACGCTCCCAGCCTCCTGCCTCCTACGGGCCGTCAGCCCGCCCTGTGTGCGGCGATCGCCTCGTACACCATGCCGACGAGCAGCTCGTCGGCGTCCCGGCGGCCGAACTCGGCGGCGGCGCGGGACATCTCGTACAGCCGGTGCGGGTCGGAGAGCACCGGCAGCACGTTGCTCTGCACCCACTCCGGGCTCAGCTCGGCGTCGTCGACCAGCAGGCCGCCGCCCGCCTTGACCACCGGCTGGGCGTTGAGCCGCTGCTCGCCGTTGCCGATGGGCAGCGGGACGTACGCCGCCGGGAGACCGACGGCCGACAGCTCGGCGACGGTCATCGCGCCCGCGCGGCAGAGCATCATGTCGGCCGCGGCGTACGCGAGGTCCATCCGGTCAACGTACGATACCGGGATGTAAGGGGGCATTCCGGGCATGTTGTCCGCGTGCGGCAGTTCGTTCTTCGGACCGACCGCGTGCAGGATCTGGATGCCGGAGCGCTGCAGTGCCGGGGCGACGGTCTGGACGACCTCGTTCAGCCGGCGGGCGCCCTGCGAGCCGCCGGAGACCAGCAGCGTCGGCAGGTTGGGGTCGAGCCCGAAGGCGGCCCGGGCCTGGGGGCGCATGGCGGCCCGGTCCAGCGTCGCGATCGTCCGGCGCAGCGGGATGCCGACGTAGCGGGCGTTGCGCAGCTTGCTGTCGGGCGTGGAGACCGCGACCCCGGCGGCGTAGCGCGAGCCGATCTTGTTGGCGAGTCCGGGGCGCGCGTTGGCCTCGTGGACGATGATCGGCACGCCGAGCCGCTTGGCGGCCAGATAGCCGGGCAGCGCCACGTAACCGCCGAAGCCGACCACGCAGTCCGCCTTGGTGCGCTCCAGGATCTGCTCGGCGGCCTTGATGGTGCCGCGCAGCCGCCCGGGGACGGTGATCAGCTCCGGGGTGGGCTTGCGGGGCAGCGGAACGGCGGGGATCAGCCCCAGCTCGTAGCCCCGCTCGGGCACCAGGCGGGTCTCCAGGCCCCGCTCCGTGCCGAGCGCCGTGATCCCCACGGTCGGGTCCTGCCTGCGCAGGGCGTCCGCGAGGGCGAGCGCGGGCTCGATGTGGCCGGCGGTCCCCCCACCGGCGAGTACGACATGCACCGAAATTCACCGCTCTCCGGACGGTCGCTTCTTGACGCGCCGTCTCATCGTCTTCCATCTCACCCCAGGCTGCCGCATGGCCAGCGCCGCCCGCGCACCGGGTTCGTCGCGCGCGAAGGCGATCAGCAGCCCGATGGCGAACATGGTCGGCAGCAGGGCGGACCCTCCGTAGGAGAACAGCGGGAGCGGGACGCCGGCGATCGGCAGCAGACCGAGCACCGCACCGATGTTGACCACGGCCTGGGCCGTGATCCAGGTGGTCACCCCTCCCGCGGCGTACCTCACGAAGGGGTCCTCCGTGCGTCCGGCCACGCGGATACCCGCATAGCCTAGAGCCGCGAACAGGGCGAGTACCGACAGCGTCCCCGCCAGGCCCAGTTCCTCACCGGTGATGGCGAAGATGAAGTCGGTGTGGGGCTCGGGAAGTTCACCCCATTTCTCCACGCTCGCCCCCAGACCGGCGCCGAACCAGCCGCCGTTGGCGAGGGCGTAGATGCCGTGCACGGCCTGCCAGCACTGGTCGTTCGCGCCCGGGTCGGTGGCGCCGATGCAGGCCAGCCGGGACATGCGGTTGGCGCTGGTCTTGATGAACAGGACGGCCAGCGCGCCCGTGACGCCGATCACCCCGGCGAACAGCCGGGTCGGGGCGCCCGCGATCCACAGCAGGCCCAGCAGGACGGCCGTGAGCACGACGGTGGTGCCCATGTCGCCGCCCAGCATGATCAGGCCGAGCAGCACGAAGGTGACGGGCACGAGCGGCACCAGCAGGTGCTTCCACTGGGTGAGCAGCTTCTTGCCCTGCTTGCGGGCCAGCAGGTCGGCGCCCCACAGCACGAGCGCGAGCTTGGCGAACTCGCTCGGCTGGAGCTGGAACGGGCCGCCGAGGGAGATCCAGTTGGTGTTGCCGTTGATGGTCTCCCCGATGCCGGGCACCTGGACCAGGCAGAGCAGGAAGACGGAGACGGCCAGCAGCGGGTAGGCCAGCGCGCGCAGCAGCCGGACGGGCGTGCGGGCGGCCGCGAGGAGCAGCGCGCTGCCGATGGCGGCCGCGAAGAGCTGCTTGCGGAAGAAGTAGCTGGGGGCCAGGCCGTTCTGCATGGCCTTGATCTGGGAGGCCGAGTAGACCATCACCAGGCCGAGCACGATGAGCAGCAGGGAGCCGCCCATGACCAGGTAGTAGGCGGTCAGCGGCCGGTCCCAGGCGCGCCGGGCGCGCAGATAGAACCCGCGCGGCCCGCCGCCCGGCCGGCGGTCGGGCGGCCGGGCGCCGGTGCGGGGCCGGGGGCCGCCCTGCCGGGGCGGCCGGACCGGGCGGGAACGGGCGGCGGACCCGCGCAGGGCCCACCGGGCGCCCGGCGCGAAGCCGGGGCGCGCGCTGTCGTCGGCGTGCATCCGGTGTCCCTCCGCTGGTGTCGTGCCGCCGGCCCGCACCGCGGGGGCCGGGCGGCTACTCGTCCTGCTCGCGGCGGGCCGCCGCCAGCGCCCGTACCGCGTCGGCGAAGGCCTCGCCGCGCTCGTTGTAGTTCCGGAACATGTCCATCGAGGCACAGGCCGGTGCCATCAGGACGGTGTCGCCTTCGGCGGCGAGCCGGGCCGCCTCCCGGACCGCCTCGGCCATCGCCCCAGTGTCCGTCCGGTCGAGGTCGACCACCGGCACATCCGGGGCGTGTCGCGCCAGCGCTTCGCGGATCAGGGCGCGGTCGGCCCCCAGGAGCACGACGCCGCGCAGCCGCCCGGCGGACGCCTGGACGAGCTCGTCGAACGTGGCGCCCTTGGCCAGGCCGCCGGCGATCCACACGATCGACCCGTACGCCGCGAGGGACGCCTGGGCGGCATGGGTGTTGGTGGCCTTGGAGTCGTCGACGTAGCGGACGCCGTCGACGTCCGCGACGTGGGCGATGCGGTGGGCGTCGGGGGTGAAGGCGCGCAGGCCGTCCCGGACGGCCTTGGGCTCGACCCCGAAGGCCCGCGCCAGGGCCGCGGCCGCGAGGGCGTTGGCGATGTTGTGCGGGGCGGCCGGGCCGGCGGACGGCGCGATGTCGGAGACCTCGGCGAGCTCCTGGGCCTGCTGGTGGCGGTTCTCCACGAACGCGCGGTCGACGAGCAGGCCGTCGACCACACCCAGCATGGAGGGGCCGGGGGCGCCCAGGGTGAAGCCGATGGCGCGGCAGCCCTCCTCGACGTCGGCCTGGCGCACGAGGTGCTCGGTGGCCGGGTCCTCGGCGTTGTAGACGCAGGCGATCCTGTTGCCCTCGTAGATCCGGCCCTTGTCGGCGGCGTACGCGCGCAGGGAGCCGTGCCAGTCGAGGTGGTCCGGGGCGATGTTGAGCACGGCCGCGGAGTGGGCGCGCAGCGAGGGCGCCCAGTGCAGCTGGTAGCTGGAGAGCTCGACCGCCAGGACGTCGTACGGCTCGTCGCCGAGCACCACGTCGATGATCGGGGTGCCGATGTTGCCGACGGCGGCCGTGCGCAGGCCGGCGGCCTCCAGGATGGAGGCGAGCATCTGCACGGTGGTGGTCTTGCCGTTGGTGCCGGTGATCGCGAGCCAGGGCGCCGCTGCTTCTTCAGGCTCCCCCCGCAAGCGCCAGGCGATCTCGACGTCGCCCACGACGTCGACGCCCGCCTCGGCGGCGGCCGCGAAGAGCGGGCTGTCGGGGCGCCAGCCGGGCGAGGTGACGACGAGGTCGGTGCCCTCGGGCAGCGTCGTCGCGTCTCCGAGGCGGACGGTGACGTCACCGGCCGCCAGGGTCTCGGCGCGGC
>NZ_JBFAPH010000083.1:0-20316 GCF_040675635.1 Streptomyces sp. NPDC049577 | reverse complement strand
AACTGGAACCCACGCGCCGTCAGCCCCGCCGCCGCGCAGGGGATAGCGCAATTCATCCCGGACACCGGCATCCCCGGCCTCCCCGGCGTCCCCGGCGGCGCCCCGGCCCGGCGCCCCCGCGCCGGCGAAACGCCCCATCCCCACCCCCGGCGAGGTCTTCCCCCGTCGCAAGCCGCCCACGGCCCGCCCGGCCTGACGCGGACCGCACTGCCGTAGTCTGGTGCCGCTGCCCGGAGAGCCCATTCCGGTCTCATTCCGACCTGATACCGACCGATCGAGAAGGAGCCGACGGCCATGGACTATGTCGCCGCGCTGGTGCCGCCCGTCGTGATGGCGGTGGCTTTCATCGCGCTGATCGTGACGATCGTCAAGAGCCAGGGCGGTGCCAACAAGGCCAAGGAAGACGCGATCGTCGACGCCGCGCTGGCCCGCGCCGAAGCCGCCTCGCCCGGCAAGGGCGCCGGCGCCTGAGAAACCGGAACCAGCGGACCGGCCCGAGAGGAATTCTCGGGCCGGTCCGCTTTTTCCTCGCCGCCCCCGGCCAATAAACCGGCATTCGAGACATCTCCCACTATTATTCGCGTGTGGTTCGACGCCTGGGTGAGCTGGAAGACGCCGTCATGACGCGCGTGTGGGAGTGGAACCGACCGGTCACCGTTCGGGAAGTCCTGGAAGACCTTCAGCAGGAACGGTCCATCGCCTACACCACCGTGATGACCGTATTGGACAACCTGTATCAGAAGGGCTGGGTCCGCCGGGAAGCCGAAGGCCGCGCCTATCGATATGAGGCCGTCTCCAACCGTGCCGCCTACTCGGCCGCACTGATGAACGAAGCCTGGTCGCTGAGCGACAACCCCGCGGCCGCACTCGTCGCCTTCTTCGGCATGATGTCGGCCGAACAACGCGAAGCCCTGCGCGACGCCATCCGCGTCGCGCAACTCGACGGGCCCGAGGAGCCGCCCGCCACGCCGGGGCGATAGCGTCCCGCCATGTCCGCCCTTACAAAAGCCGTCACCGTCCGCCGGGCCCGCACGGCCGATGTCCCCGCCGTGCGCCGGCTCATCAACACCTACGCGCGTGACCGCATCCTGCTCGACAAAGCCACCGTGACGCTTTACGAGGACATCCAGGAGTTCTGGGTCGCCGAGCGCGACGCGGACGGTACCGTCATCGGGTGCGGTGCCCTGCATGTGATGTGGGAAGACCTCGCCGAGGTACGTACTCTCGCCGTCGACCCGGAGGCGAGAGGCGGTGGTGTGGGCCACCAGCTTCTGGGCAAGCTCCTGCAGACCGCGCGCTGGCTCGGGGTGCGGCGCATTTTCTGCCTCACCTTCGAAGTCGACTTCTTCGCCAAGCACGGCTTCGTCGAGATCGGCGAGACCCCGGTGGACAGTGATGTCTACGGCGAGCTGCTGCGTTCCTATGACGAGGGCGTTGCCGAGTTCCTGGGTCTCGAACGAGTGAAGCCGAACACCCTTGGCAACAGCCGGATGCTCTTGCATCTGTGACCCGCGGCCCCTATGTCCGAATCGCGCCCCTATCGAGCGCGCCCGGAAGGCATCGTTCCCGCGGGGAAGGCCCCATGAACCTTCCCCGGGGGTTTGTGTTTTTCCGGGAAAGGCGGTTTGCTATTCCTCCGTAATCCCTTTTCCGCTGATGAAAGGAATCCCCGTGGCGCAGAAGGTTCAGGTCCTTCTTGTCGACGACCTCGACGGCGGCGAGGCGGACGAGACCGTCACGTTCGCCCTGGACGGCAAGACGTACGAGATCGACCTCAACACCGACAATGCGGACAAGCTGCGGGCCGCGCTGGAGCCGTACACCAAGAGCGGCCGGCGCACGGGCGGTCGTGCGGCCGCGGGCCGTGGCAAGGTGCGCGCCGCCGCTTCGGCCGGCAGCCCCGACACCGCGAAGATCCGCGCGTGGGCCAAGGAGAACGGCTACAGCGTCAACGACCGCGGCCGCGTCCCGGCCGAGATCCGCGAGGCGTACGAGAAGGCCAACGGCTGACCCTCCCCCGGCTGAACCCTGCGCGCTCCACCGGCGCGCAGCAGTCGGGCGCGGTGGCACTCCGTGGCCGCCGTGCTCACGAGCCGTACGAGATCGGGGGCCCCACCCCTGCCCCCGAGGCCGGTCACCGGCAGCGACGGCTCCACCTCGCACCCCGGGCGCGGAGGCCGTACCCACACGGCCTCCCGCCGGCGCGCCCCCCGCGGGGCGCCCCCCGCGACGGCGGGCGCGGGCGCGACGATCCGGCCGCCGGCCCCCAGGGCGGTCAGATCGAGGGGGACCCCGCCCCACTCCAGCCAGTCCAGCAGCCCGGGCAGCTCGTCCGCGCTGCCCGGAGCGATCAGGAACCACATCCTCCGGGACCGCCGGTCCAGCGCGACCGGCCCGGCCCGCACCCGGCCGAGCACCGCGACCCCGGCCTCCGCCGGCAGCTCCAGGGCGTCGAAGAGGACCCCCGTGAGCAGCCGCACCGGCCGCTCGTCCGTGACCGGCCAGCCGAGCTCCCGCTCGTACCACCGGCGCCGTCCGCACCCGGACGGCCCCGCCGGACCGGGCGCCCGCGCGCCCGGCAGGGCTTCCGACGTGCCGCGGTGGCGCGACAGGACTACCGTCATGAACGGTGCAACTGTGGAAAGCCCAAGAGGTTACGGAGCGTGGAGAGTTGGGCACGCTGCGTAGAGAAGGGCAGGGGTGCACAGGCGCTCCCCATGGCGCGAGGGTGTTCGCCCGTAGCGGAGGGACACCGCCCGCGCCGCATGGAGCGCAGGTGCCCGCGGGTAGGACATTCCCCGTGGAAAGAGGCGGTATTACAGCGCACCCCGTGCGCCCTCGGGGGTCCGTGCCGGGCCACGGGCGGGCATGACCGCCCGGGCCGGCGTTCGCCGTGGGCGTAGTGGTGGTGGGCGTATATGCCTGGCCTGCGGGAACATCGTCTCCCACCATCGGGTTGGAGGAGATGTCGGCTGTTCGGCAGCAGGTTTCCCCGCCAACGCGGGGGTGATCCGGACGGGTGTCGGCAGTTGGAATGAGCTGTCCCGCCCCGCGGGACTAGCATGCGGAAGGACAGGGAGGGGACCGACCCCTAACTGCCTGACCGCTCTGAGGAGCGATTAACGATGTTCGAGAGGTTCACCGACCGTGCGCGGCGGGTTGTCGTCCTGGCTCAGGAAGAAGCCCGGATGCTCAACCACAACTACATCGGCACCGAGCACATCCTCCTGGGCCTGATCCACGAGGGTGAGGGTGTCGCCGCTAAGGCCCTGGAGAGCCTCGGGATTTCGCTCGAGGCGGTCCGCCAGCAGGTGGAGGAGATCATCGGCCAGGGCCAGCAGGCCCCGTCCGGCCACATCCCCTTCACCCCCCGTGCGAAGAAGGTCCTGGAGCTGTCGCTCCGCGAGGCCCTTCAGCTCGGCCACAACTACATCGGTACGGAGCACATCCTGCTCGGCCTGATCCGCGAGGGCGAGGGCGTCGCCGCCCAGGTCCTCGTGAAGCTGGGCGCCGACCTGAACCGGGTGCGGCAGCAGGTCATCCAGCTGCTCTCCGGCTACCAGGGCAAGGAAGCCGCCACGGCCGGCGGCCCCGCCGAGGGCACGCCCTCGACCTCGCTCGTCCTGGACCAGTTCGGCCGTAACCTGACGCAGGCCGCCCGCGAATCCAAGCTCGACCCGGTCATCGGGCGCGAGAAGGAGATCGAGCGGGTCATGCAGGTGCTCTCCCGCCGTACGAAGAACAACCCTGTCCTGATCGGCGAGCCCGGCGTCGGCAAGACCGCCGTCGTCGAGGGCCTGGCCCAGGCCATCGTCAAGGGCGAGGTGCCCGAGACCCTCAAGGACAAGCACCTCTACACCCTCGACCTGGGCGCCCTGGTCGCCGGTTCCCGCTACCGCGGTGACTTCGAGGAGCGCCTGAAGAAGGTCCTCAAGGAGATCCGCACCCGCGGCGACATCATCCTGTTCATCGACGAGCTGCACACCCTGGTCGGCGCGGGCGCCGCCGAGGGTGCCATCGACGCGGCGTCGATCCTCAAGCCGATGCTGGCCCGCGGTGAGCTCCAGACGATCGGCGCGACCACGCTCGACGAGTACCGCAAGCACCTGGAGAAGGACGCCGCGCTCGAGCGCCGCTTCCAGCCCATCCAGGTCGCCGAGCCGTCGCTGCCGCACACCATCGAGATCCTCAAGGGTCTCCGCGACCGCTACGAGGCCCACCACCGGGTCTCCATCACCGACGAGGCGCTGGTCCAGGCCGCGACCCTCGCCGACCGCTACATCTCCGACCGCTTCCTGCCGGACAAGGCGATCGACCTGATCGACGAGGCCGGCTCCCGGATGCGCATCCGCCGGATGACCGCGCCGCCGGACCTCCGCGAGTTCGACGAGAAGATCGCCGACGTGCGCCGGGAGAAGGAGTCCGCGATCGACTCGCAGGACTTCGAGAAGGCCGCCTCCCTCCGCGACAAGGAGAAGCAGCTCCTGGCCGCGAAGGCCAAGCGGGAGAAGGAGTGGAAGGCCGGCGACATGGACGTCGTCGCCGAGGTCGACGGCGAGCTGATCGCCGAGGTCCTGGCCACGGCCACCGGCATCCCCGTCTTCAAGCTGACGGAGGAGGAGTCCTCCCGCCTGCTGCGCATGGAGGACGAGCTGCACAAGCGCGTCATCGGCCAGAAGGACGCCATCAAGGCGCTCTCCCAGGCCATCCGGCGCACCCGTGCGGGCCTGAAGGACCCGAAGCGCCCCGGCGGATCGTTCATCTTCGCCGGCCCCTCGGGTGTCGGTAAGACGGAGCTGTCCAAGACGCTCGCCGAGTTCCTCTTCGGCGACGAGGACGCGCTGATCTCCCTCGACATGTCGGAGTTCAGCGAGAAGCACACCGTCTCCCGCCTCTTCGGCTCCCCGCCCGGCTACGTCGGCTACGAGGAGGGCGGTCAGCTCACCGAGAAGGTGCGCCGCAAGCCGTTCTCCGTCGTCCTCTTCGACGAGGTCGAGAAGGCCCACCCGGACATCTTCAACTCGCTCCTGCAGATCCTGGAGGACGGTCGCCTGACCGACTCCCAGGGCCGGGTCGTGGACTTCAAGAACACCGTCATCATCATGACGACCAACCTCGGCACCCGGGACATCTCCAAGGGCTTCAACCTGGGCTTCGCCGCCCAGGGCGACGTCAAGACCGGGTACGAGCGGATGAAGGCCAAGGTCAACGAGGAGCTCAAGCAGCACTTCCGGCCCGAGTTCCTCAACCGTGTCGACGACACGGTCGTCTTCCACCAGCTCAGCCAGGAAGACATCATCCAGATCGTCGACCTGATGATCGCCAAGGTGGACGAGCGCCTGAAGGACCGCGACATGGGCATCGAGCTCAGCGCGGACGCGAAGGGCCTGCTGGCGAAGAAGGGCTACGACCCGATCCTGGGCGCCCGCCCGCTGCGCCGCACCATCCAGCGCGAGATCGAGGACATCCTCTCCGAGAAGATCCTCTTCGGCGAGCTCCGTCCGGGCCACATCGTGGTCGTCGGCACGGAGGGCGAGGGCGAGGAGAAGAAGTTCACCTTCCGCGGCGAGGAGAAGTCGGCACTGCCGGACACCCCGCCGGTGGAGTCGACGACGGGCGGGGCCGGGCCCAACCTGTCGAAGGACGCGTAGCGCGTAATCAAGGGGCCGGCCCCGGAAACCGTGGGAACACGGTTTCCGGGGCCGGTTTCATGCACTCGCAAAGCGTTTCAGGAGTGGAAACCCTGCGCTGCCCAAGCAGCTCAGCACTTCAATGACGTTCCTTGCTTCCTCGGGCGTCAGCCCGTCCGGAGACGAGGGAAGGACCCCGATTACCTCGGCGCCGAGCGGGGCAAGGCTCTCTGCCTCCCAGAGGCCGCACGGGGGCATGAGTTCCTCCAGCCTCTTCCAGACGGCCTCGTACCGGTCCGGTGCCACGTATGTTGCTCCCAGCGCGCATTCGACCGCGAGCACGCGTATCTTCCAGGGCCGGCAGGCTTCCGGAAGCCGGTTCCCCACCTCGATCAGTTTGTCGATGACGTAATCGGCCTCATGCCGCCCGCAGTGCCCGATGACGAGCCGGATGACGTCCTGCCACTCCTCCTCCAGCGCGTGTTTCAGCAACTCGTCCAGGCTCCCCGTCTCCTGGAATTCCTTCGCCGCCAGGTAGTCCTGGAACGTCCGGTGGACGAACTGAAGGGAATCCGGCCCGCGCTCCTGGAGCAGGCCGCTGCGGTTGAGCAGGTGGACCAGGACGGTCTCCGCCGTGGTGTTCTGCTTGCGGACGTTCCGCAGGCCGCTCATGGCCCCCTTCAGCTGGCGCAGCGCCTCCGCGTGCGAGAGCTGGGAGCGGCCGTTGCGGACCAGCCAGACCGCGATGCGCTGGAGCAGTTGCAGGCCGTCCTCGACGGTCAGCCGGACACCCTCCGGGGAGCCGACCTCGCGGTGGTCGTCGCGCCGGCCCAGCAGCATGGCCAGCGAGGCCCGGTAGAGCTCCCAGCGGGTCTCCGGCAGCATGCCGCTGCGGCGGCGGTGCAGGGCGCAGATCACGGCGCACAGGAGCGGGGTGCGGGCGAGGTTGCGCAGGACGGCGTTGCGCCGGAACTCCTGGCCGAGCTCCTGCTCCAGGGAGCGGAGCCGGGCGATCTCCAGGTCGGCCCGTTCCGCGTCGGCGAAGCGGCCGCACTCCAGCCGGGCCGCCTGGTGCCAGGCCGCGACGAAGGACTGGATGTCCGCGTCCCTCATCGGCAGCAGCCGGAGCTCCTCGAAGCCCTCACCGGCCAGCCAGTCGTCCTCGACGGCGAGCGGCCGTGTGGTGACCATGCACCGGGTGCGCGGGTACATGCGCAGCAACTCGGTGAGCCACTTGCGGGCGGCGGCGCGGTCCGCCTGCGGGACCTCGTCGAGGCCGTCGACGAGCAGCAGCACGTGCCCGGCCTCCAGCGCCCGCACGGCCCAGCCGCGCGGCGGCTCGTCGACGGGCAGCTGGGCGGCGAGGGGGAGCCGGTCGGGCGTCGGGCGGGTGATGCCCTGCGCGGCGAGAGTGCGCATGGGGATCACGAAAGGCACCAGGCCGTTGAGCTCCTCCAGCTCGTCCGGCAGCGTGTCGAGGGCCGCGTGCGAGGCGAGCCACCAGACGAGCGTGGTCTTGCCCGCGCCCGCCTCGCCGCGCAGCACCGTACGCGGGCGCGAACGCAGCAGCTCCTCGACGCGCCGCGGTCCCGGCGAACGCCGGCCCGCCTGCGCCTCCAGGCTCAGATAGGCGGTGTCCAGGTCCCAGTCGCTCTCGCCCGTCCCGAGGTCGTCGAGGCCGAAGACCTCCATCCGGCTGTAGCGCGCCTTGATCGCCTTTACGTAGCGTTCCTCGTAGTCGTAGTCCTCGGGATGGCCGTCGTGCAGCTGCTCGACGCGCGGCCGGACGGTCGGCACCCACCAATGGCTCAGGGCCTCCTCGAAGCCGTCGGCACCGAGGATCCTCCCCAGGGGGACGGCCTCGACGGCCGAGTGCTGCCAGCCGCTCGCGCCGACGGCGGCGATGCCCACGAGGACCTGGCCGACGAGCAGCGGCCCGCCCGACAGCCCGGCCCAGGGGGATCCGCCGTCCGCCGGCGGCTCGGGCGGATGGTGGTCGCCGTGCAGGACATACCGCCCGCGCAGCCGGCCCGACATCGGGGTGACCGTGCCGGGGATCTGGACCGCCTCCAGCTGCTCCGTGCCGCCGGCGGTGTAGCGCTGTACCGCCGGGAAGCCGAGGACCTGGCAGCCGGACTGGGGCTGCCGGCCGCCGAGGACGCCCCACCGCAGGGACGGGGTGCCCATGCCGTCCTCGGTCAGGTCGCCCCACAGGTGCAGGAGCGCGGCGTCACAGCGCTCCGGGTCGCCGGCCCAGATGATGTCGCCGGGCATGGGCTCGGCCCGGCCGGGGACGGCGGCCCGCATCCGGTCCGGGTCGTCGACGATATGGGCGCTGGTGAGGACGAGCCTCGGGTGCAGCAGCACCCCGCTGCCCTGGGTGTGGGCGCCCAGGACCGCCACCACCCGGTCCTCCACCGAGCGCACCCGCACCCGTAACGGCACCCCGCCTCACTCCCCGGCGGAGCCGAACCGCGACACCGAACCCGGCCGGTCGTTCCCCACCTTCCAGCCGTTGCCCGTCCGGCGGTCCTTCGGCGTCAGCGTGAAGGCCACCTTGTGCGTGCGCGTCGAGCCGCGCGAGCCCTCCGCGCCCGCCTCGACGATCCACGCCTTCACCCCGCCCGTGCCCTTCACGTCGCGGCGGATCTCCACGGTGAACTCCATGGAGATCTCCCCGACGTCGAAGGTCAGGTCCTGCCCCGCCCCGGCCGTCGCCGCGTTCATCAGCCCGTCGCGGACCGCCTGGACCGCGTCCGCCAGCTCGATGTCCTCGAAGCCGCTCATTCCGCCCCCTGCGCTGCTACCGCGCGTATGCGCACACGCACCCGGAGCGTACCGCCGTCACCGCGCTCACGGGGGCGAATCGGCCCTCCGGCGGTGACCCCGCCCACATGACCCGCGTCACTTACGAAAGCGAATAGTGGACTCCGGCTCCGCGAAAACGCGGAATTTCCGGTGAAACCCCAGGAAGTAAGTAGGAGCGCGAGTGGTGCGTGGCTACGGCATTGCCTAGTAAGAGCACCTCTTGGCAACCCCGGGAACCGCTGCTTATCAAGGTAGGGCGACCCCGGTGAACAGCCGGGGCCCATCAATGCCTGGAGGTATTCATCCATGACGAAGCGCACCGCTTTCCGTAATTCGAGCAAGACCGTTCTCCGTACCCGCGTCGCCGCTCTCGTGGCCGTCGGTGTCGGTGCCTCGGTGGCGCTCGGATCCGGTGCCGCCTTCGCCGCGGAGAACAAGTCCGGCTCGCTGGCCGAGCTCCCCGCCGTCGCGTCCGTGGCCGCGCTCGACGACGCGCTGAACGCGCAGGCCGAGACCCAGCTGAAGGTCGCGGACAAGGAGAAGAAGGCGGCCGAGCAGGCCAAGCAGCAGGCCAAGCAGGAGGCCGAGAAGAAGGCCGCCGAGGCCCGTGAGAAGGCCGAGGCCGCCCGCAAGCGCGCCAACGCCTGGGTCGCGCCGGTCGACGGCTATCAGATCGGCCAGCCGTTCGGCAAGGACGGCGCCATGTGGTCGCACAAGCACAGCGGCCAGGACCTGGTCGTGAACACCGGTACGTCCGTGAAGGCCACCCACGCCGGTACGGTCGTCAAGGCCGGCCCGAACGGCGGCGGCGACGGTCCCGCGTACGGCAACGCCGTCGTGATCAAGCACTCCGACGGCACGTACTCGCAGTACGCCCACCTCTCGCAGGTGAAGGTCTCGGTGGGCCAGCAGGTCGGCACCGGCCAGCAGATCGCCCTGTCCGGCTCCACCGGCAATTCCTCCGGCCCCCACCTGCACTTCGAGATCCGCACGACCCCGGACTACGGTTCCGGTATCGACCCGATCGCCTTCATGAAGGCCCACGGCACGAATCTCTGAGCGACGGGACATTCACGTCCGGCTCGAATTCCCGGAGAAGCCGGCCGGTAGTCCGCGTGCCTACGGTGGTGGGGAAAGCGCAACCCCCACCGCCACGGAGTACGCAATGATCAAGGGCATTGCCATCACCACCGTCTGGGTCCTCGACCAGGACCGGGCGAAGGAGTTCTACACCGAGAAGCTGGGGCTTGAGGTCCGCACCGACATGACCATGGGCGGCGACAAGGGCATGCGCTGGCTGACGGTCGGTGCCAAGGACCAGCCGGATGTCGAGCTGACGCTGATGCTGCCCGGGCCGCCCGGGCACGACCCGGAGTCGGCCGAGGCCCTGAAGAAGCTGGTCGCCAAGGGCGCGCTGGGTGCCGGGGTGCTCGCCACCGACGACATCCACCGCGACTACGAGCGGCTCAGGGCCAAGGGCGTGGAGTTCCTCATGGAGCCCCAGGATCGCCCGTACGGCACCGAGGCCATCCTGCGCGACGACTCCGGCAACTGGTTCTCGCTGACGCAGCGCAACGACCGGCTGGACCTCGACAAGCCCTGGAGCGAGTTCGTCGACCCCATGTGACGACGCCGAGGCGACGCACCCGGACCACCCGCTGCCTGCGCCCGTCAGTCCTGCGCCCGTCAGTCCGGCACCCGTCAGTCCGGTACCTGGATGATCGGGAAGCTTCCCGTGTTCGTCGGCGACGACTCCGGCAGCCAGAGCACCGCCACCGCGCCCCCGCCGCCCTCGCCGTCCGGGTCGGCGTTGCGGAAGGTCAGGCGCGCGCCCAGCACCCGCGCCTGGCCGGCCGCGATGGTCAGGCCCAGGCCGTGGCCCTGGCCGGCCCGGTCCTCGCTGCCGGTGCGGAAGCGGCTCGGGCCCTCCCGCAGCAGCTCCTCCGGGAAGCCCGGACCGTGGTCGCGCACCCGCAGCACCCGCCCCTCGACGGTGACGTCGACGGGCGGTTTGCCGTGCTTGGCGGCGTTGGCCAGCAGATTGCCGATGATCCGCTCGAGCCGGCGCGGATCGGTCGACACATAGGCGCTGCGCAGGACCCGCACCCGGGCCTCCGGCAGGAAGGCCCGCACCCGGCGTTCCACGAATTCGCCCAGCTCGATGTCCTGCATCTCGGCGCGCTCGGCGAAGCTGTCGAGACGGGCGACCTCCAGCACGTCCTCCACGAGCGTGCGCATCGCCTGCGCCCGGTCCCGGACGAGCTCGGTCGGGCGGCCCGGCGGCAGCAGCTCGGCGGCCGTGAGCAGGCCCGTCACGGGCGTGCGCAGCTCGTGGGCGATGTCGGCGGTGACCCGCCGCTCGGCCTCCAGGCGGTCGCGCAGCGCCTCGGCCATGCCGTCGACGGCGCGCGCCAGGTCGTCCGTCTCGTCGCGCACCCGGCCGCCGATGGCGTCCCGCACGCGCACGTCCGGGTCGCCGTCGGCCAGCTTGCGGGCGGCCGTGGCGGCCTTGCGCAGCCGGCGCGAGAGCTGCCCGCCGACCAGGATGCCCAGCGCGGTACCGCCGAGCACCACGGAGACCGAGCCGATGATCAGAGCCCGGTCGAGGTCGGTGAGGATGTCGTAGCGGTCCTTGAACCGTCCGTGAATGGAGAGGATCTTGCCGTTGCGCAGCGGCACCGACGCCCACACCTCGGGCGGCCCGTTGCCGTTGTCCTGGAGGTACGTGGCGCGCAGCCCCAGCGCGGCGGCCTCGCGCAGCTGCTTGGGCAGGGCGGGGTCGTCCACCTTGGCGCGCAGCATCGGCTTGCCCGTGGACTCGTAGAAGCGCTGGGCGATCTGCACCCGCTCGTCCATGGTGTCGCGGCTGCTGTTGAGCATGGAGACGCGCGCCGCGTTGTGCACCACGAGGCTCAGGGCGACGGCGACGAGCGCGCCGACGCCGGCGATGGCGAGACTGACCTTCCACCGCAGGCCCGTGCGGAGGGAAAACTTCATGGGAGGACCGGGGACATGCGCGAGCTAGCCTCTGAGCTTGTATCCGAAGCCGCGGACCGTTTCGATCCGGTCCTGGCCGATCTTGCCGCGCAGTCGCTGGACGTGCACGTCGACGACCCGGGTGTCGCCGCCCCAGCCGTAGTCCCACACCCGCTCCAGGAGCCGGTCGCGGGAGAGCACGGTGCCGGGCGCGGCGGAGAACTCCAGCAGCAGCCGCATCTCGGTCGGGGTCAGCGCCACGGGCAGGCCGGCCTTGCGGACCTCCATGCCCTCGGTGTCGACCTCCAGGTCGCCGAAGCGCAGCACGCCCCCCTCGATCGCCTCGGGCGCCTCGGCGCCCGCCGCGCCGTGCGCGCCGCTGGCGTGGCCGAAGCGCCGCAGCACCGCCCGGATGCGGGCGACGAGCACGGCGCCGTCGAAGGGCTTGGTCACGTAGTCGTCGGCCCCGGCCTCCAGGCCGAGCACGACGTCGATGGAGTCGGCGCGCGCCGAGAGCATGATCACGGGAACGGTCGACTCGTCGCGGATGCGGCGGCACAGGCTGACGCCGTCCAGCCCCGGGACCATCACGTCGAGCAGGGCGATGTCGGGCCGCTGCGCGCGGAACCTCTCCAGCCCCTGGAGCCCGTCGGGCACAGCGGTCACCACGAAGCCGTCGCGCTCGAGCGCGAGCTGCGTCGCCTCGCGGATGACGTCGTCGTCCTCGACGAAGAGCACATGCGTATCGGCCACGCTGCTCTCAGCCCTCCGTTCCTTCGGTCTGTGCCTTGGAGCCGTTGCCGACCTTGCTGTAGTCGGTGTGCGTCCGCCCGGTCTCGTGGAAGGTACCGTCCGACCAGTGGTAGGTGACGACGTCCTCCCCCGAGGGGCAGCAGACGGCATCACCGGGACCGTAGACCTGCTTGGTGACCGTCAGATCCTTGCGGTCGATGTCGGCGTACACCGGCGACTGCTCGGCCGAGAACACATTCTCGTACGAGCCGTCCTTGGCACGGTACACATACGAACCGATGCCGAAGGAATCTCCGCAGGTCAGAACGTTGACCACAACATCGGAACGGGACCCTCCGGTGACCTGGCCGTAGATCACGTCGACCGGGTACTGGTCCTTCGTGCAGGGCTTGAGGTTCTTCTTGATCTGATCGCTGACCTTGGGGTCGGACTTGATCAGCTTCACGGCGTCGACCTTCTCCTGCGGCGCAGTGGTCTGCGGCGTGGGCACCCGCGTGGCCTTCGCCGCGGACTGGGTCTGTGCCGGGCCCTCCTTGCGCACACCCTCGCTGCTCGTATTGCACCCGGCGAGCAGCAGACCGGCGGCAGCGGCCATCGCTGCGACCGCGCCACCGGTGATCAGTGCGGGCTTTCCCGCCGCCGCCTTGTTCAGGCTGCGCACCGTTCCTGCCCCCGCTCGTTGCGCTCGAGGGCGTGGAAGTCCAGGTCCCGGCTCTCCAGCTCCTGGCGCAACCGGGCCAGGGCCCGGTGCAGCGTGCTCTTGACCGTGCCGGTCGACATGCCGAGCGCCTCCGCGGTCTCCTCGGTGCTCATCTGCTCCCAGTGTCGCAGCACGACCACACTGCGCTGCTTGGGTGCGAGGACTCCGAGGATGTCCATCAGCAGGGC
Organism: Streptomyces sp. NPDC049577; assembly: GCF_040675635.1. Lineage (NCBI taxonomy): Bacteria > Bacillati > Actinomycetota > Actinomycetes > Kitasatosporales > Streptomycetaceae > Streptomyces > Streptomyces sp. NPDC049577. The sequence goes on along the minus strand of NZ_JBFAPH010000083.1, from coordinate 7,261 downwards.
GCGGTCGGCGTGCTGCTCGGTGCCGTCCTCGACGCTGGCGTCGGGGAGCTGCTCGGTGGGCACCTCGTCGAGCTTGCGGGCGCGCCACCACTCCGTACGAGTGTTGATCATGACACGGCGGAGGTAGGCGTCCGCAAGCGACTTGTCCGCTATCCCCTCCCAGCGCCCGTAGGTGCGGACCAGGGCGGTCTGGAGCAGGTCCTGGGCGTCGATGGGGTCCGGGACGAGACGTCGCGCGCTGCGCAGCAGGGCGTCCTGGCGGTTGCGCACGTACTCTTCGAAGTCCAGAACCTTGCCGCTGCTGGTCATGCTCGCAGCCTCCATTCCCGCTTGCTCCCCGTGGTCGTGCCGGGGTTCCCCAGCACGGAGAGGACGCTACGGAGGCGCTGTTGCGGCGCGATGTGCGAGAGCCCTTCGGCTGATGCACAGCTGTCCATAGGTTGTGTAACAGCGGAGGAGAAGCGCGCAGAAAGGCAGAAGAAACGGATCTTCTGCCCCGCGCCCGGCCGGTGGACCTGCGCAGTGGCGATCAGCCACCGCGGCGAGGGCCCGGCGGCATCCGCGATCACCGCGATCACCGCGACCGACGTTCCCGCCGCGATCTGCCGGCAGGCCTAGTGCGGCAACCGGTACAGGCCGTCGTCGAGGGGCTCGACCAGGCCGTCCGCGACCAGGCCGTCCAGTGCCCGGGCCCGCTGCACCGGCTCGTCCCACACCGCGTCCAGGGCCGCCTGCGGCACCGGGCCCTCCGCGTCCCGCAGCACGGCCAGCAGCTTGCCGCGCACCTGCCGGTCCGTCCCGGCGTACGTCTGGCCCCGGCGCGGCGGCCCGTCGTGCGCGGGGGAGCCGGCCGCCCGCCACACACAGCTCGCCGCGATCGGACAGCGCGCACACGACGGCGTGCGCGCCGTGCACACCAGCGCGCCCAGCTCCATCGTCGCCGCGGCCCAGCGGGCGGCCACGGACTCCTCCTCCGGCAGCAGGGCGCGGGCGAGCCTGCGCTCGGCGGCCGTCGTGGCGTTCGGCGGGTACTGCGCGCCGCTGACGGCACGCGCGAAGACCCGGCGCACGTTGGTGTCCAGCACCGCGTGCCGCTGCCCGTACGCGAAGGAGGCCACCGCGGCGGCCGTGTACTCGCCGACGCCCGGCAGCGCGAGCAGCTTGGCGTGATCGCGCGGCACCTCGCCGCCGTGCCGCTCGGTGATCGCCGTCGCCGCGGCGTGCAGCCGCAGCGCCCGGCGCGGATAGCCGAGCCGGCCCCAGGCCCGCACCGCCTCGCCCGGCGGCTCGGCCGCCAGGCCGGCCGGGTGCGGCCAGCGGGCCAGCCACTGCTCGTACACCGGCAGCACCCGGCTGACCGGCGTCTGCTGGAGCATGAACTCGCTGACCATCACGCCCCACGCGCCGGCCTCCGGCCGCCGCCAGGGCAGGTCGCGGGCGTGCTCGGCGAACCAGTCGATGACCGGTGCGTGCAGCAGGGCGGGCGGGGACGGCAGGGCGGCGGTCGTGGCACTCATGGCACCACCGATCCTGGCACGGCGGCGCGCGCACCGAGAAACGCGCCCGGGCAGGCACCCGGAAAACGGCCGGTTCCGGTCGGTCGCCCGGTCCGCGCGATCCCGGGAACGGGCGCACGATCGGGTGATCGTGCGGGCAAACCGGCCGCCGCGGACGGGCGTTCGGCGACCATGCCCCGCATGAGCGCCAACCGCGAACCGCCGCCGCTGGTCCGCTGCCGGGCATGCGGACATCCGCTGTGGTGGGACGTGACCCCGGTCCCCGGGCTCGCCCCCGGCTGGTACTGCTCCACCTGCCGCCACCCGCCCGAGCGCTGCCGCAACGCCGCGGCCGCCGCACCGGTGTGCCCCGAGGGCTGCGCGAGCTCCGTCATCGAGATCGGCTCCCAGGGAGCCCTCACCTTCATCTGTCATCGCGGCTGACACACTGGCCGGCATGGCGACCACCGACCCGCTCCCCGACGACATCCGGGCGGCCCTCGCCGCGCACACCACCCTGACCCTGGCGTACGCCGACGAGGACGGCCCCCAGGCGTGCGCCGTCCTCTACGCCGTGCGCCACAGCGTGCGCTCCGGCGCCGCCGAGCGCCCCGGGCTGCTCTTCGTCACCGCCGTCACCACCCGCCACGGCCGCGCGCTGCTCCCCGGTGAGACGCGCGTCGCCTTCACGGCGCAGCGCGACGGGCAGGACTGGTCCGAACTGACCGGCATCCAGGGCCGCGGTGTCTGCCGCCGGCTCACCGGCGAGGACCGTGCGACGGCCTGGCGCGCCTACAGCGCGCGCTTCCCCTACGTCGAACGGACCGAGCGGCTGCGCCAGGCCATGGAGCGCACCGACCTGTGGGAACTGCGGCCCGACTGGCTCCGACTCGTCGACAACGGCAAGGGATTCGGCCATAAATCGGAGTGGATCGCTCCGGCAGTCTGATCGCACCGCGGACAGATGATGGGAAAAGTAGGCACTCTTGCGGCGGGTACTGACTGGTGCCCCGGTGGTTCTCTCGTAGAGTCTTCGCGTGGGATCACTGCGCAATCCGATCGGGCCGCTTCCCTCCTCCATCTACTGGCGGCGGAGGGCAGTTGCACTTGGCCTGCTCGTCCTCCTCGTACTCCTGGTGGTGTGGCTGCTGTCCCTCGGGGACGGCGGCGGTTCCAAGGACGGCCGTGACGACGGCGCCGCGGGCCACGGCCCGACGGAGACCACCATCACGCCCGGGCCGACGCCCACGGGCACGCTCAACACCCAACGGCCGGGCGGCCGCGACGAGTCCGCGGGCACCGGTGCCTCCGGCGGTTCGGGCGGAGGAACGGGCGCGGGCGCCGGGGCGCCGCGTACGGACGTGGCCGCGCCCCTGGGCACCGGCGACGGGCGCGTCGTGCCGGCCGGTGGCGGCGGCCTGCCCGACTGCGCGCCGGGCGGAGTGCGGCTGACGGTCCGCAGTGTGAAGGACCATTACGCTGCGGGCGAGAAGCCGAAGTTCGAGATCGTGGTGAAGAACGCGGGCGGCAGTGCCTGCAAGGTGAACTTCGGCGCCACCGCCGCCGTACTGAAGATCACCGTCCCGGGCGGCGACGAGCACGTCTGGGCCTCCGACGACTGCCCGAAGGGCACCGCCCCCGTCCTCGTCGAGCTCCCCGGCTCGGGCGAGACCAAGCGCACCCTGGAATGGGACCGCAAGCGCTCGGCCCCCCGCTGCGGGCCCGCCTCCGGCGCGGCGACGCCGGGCACCTACCGCGTGGAGGTCAAGATCGCGGGCGCGGTGGAGAAGACGGAGTTCACGCTGGACCGGTAGTCCCCCTCGGGGGAGCCGATGCTCCCCGGGACATCCCTCCCGTCGTACCTCCCGCCGTAAGAGCGAGCAGGGGGAGCCGTCGCTCCCCCCGCGCACCCCGGCCGGAGGTCAGACGTATCGTTCCAGGATCGACGACTCCGCCAGTCGCGACAGGCCCTCGCGGACGGAGCGGGCGCGGGCCTCGCCGACGCCGTCGACGGTCTGGAGGTCGTCGACGCTCGCGGCGAGCAGCTTCTGGAGGCCGCCGAAGTGGTCCACGAGCCGTTCGATGATGGCGCCCGGCAGGCGCGGCACCTTGGCGAGGAGCCGGTAGCCGCGCGGCGAGACCGCCGAGTCGAGGGTCTCGGGGGAGCCGCTGTAGCCCAGGGCGCGGGCCACAATGGGCAGTTCGAGGAGCTCGGCGTGGGTCAGCGAGTCCAGCTCGGAAAGAGCCTCCGGCACCGTGCGGGTGCGCTTGGCGGTCGGCTCGGGGACGTAGTCGCGGACGACGAGCTCGCGCTCCGGCTCCACGCCGGCGATCAACTCGTCGAGCTGGAGCGAGAGAAGACGGCCGTCCGTGCCGAGCTCGACCACGTACTCCGCGATCTCCGTGGCGATGCGGCGGACCATCTCCAGCCGCTGGGAGACCGCCGTGACGTCCCGGACGGTGACCAGGTCCTCGATCTCCAGCGCGGAGAGCGTGCCGGCGACCTCGTCCAGCCGGAGCTTGTAGCGCTCGAGGGTGGCCAGCGCCTGGTTCGCGCGGGAGAGGATCGCGCCGGACTCCTCCAGCACGCGCCGCTCGCCGCCCACGTACAGCGCGATCAGCCGCATCGACTGGCTGACGGAGACCACGGGGAAGCCCGACTGGATGGAGACGCGCTGGGCCGTGCGGTGCCGGGTGCCCGTCTCCTCGGTGGGGATCGACGCGTCGGGCACCAGCTGCACACCCGCCCGCACGATCTTGGTGATGTCCTTGTCGAGGATCAGCGCGCCGTCCAGCTTGCACAGCTCGCGCAGCCTCGTCGCGGAGAACTCCACGTCCAGGACGAATCCGCCGGTGCACATCGACTCGACGGTCTTGTCCATGCCGAGGACGATGAGCCCGCCGGTGTTGCCGCGCAGAACGCGCTCCAGTCCGTCACGCAAGGCCGTGCCGGGCGCGACGGCGCTCAGCGAGGCGCGCATCAGACCGTCGGCACCGGAGCCACCCCCGGCCTTGCCGGGGCCCGATGCCCGGTCGTTGGCTGCCACTGCACTCCTCCGGTCGCATGGTCAACGGTGCCGCGGGCCGCCCTGGCGTCGCCTTCGCGCGCGTACGTACGGACGGGACCAGCGCAAAGTCTACTGGCGCCCAGCCTATTAAAGAGGGGCTGTACCCGACTGTCCTCCGCAGCGGTCCGGGACCGTCCCGGAGGTGTCACTCGCCGCGCGCCCCCGCCGGCTCGCGGCGCGGCCGCGACGGCAGCACCCGCAGCGCCTCCCCTATGTCCGCCACCTCCAGCACCCGCATCCCGCTGGGGATCTTGCCGGGATCGCCCGGCACCAGGGCGTGCGTGAAGCCGAGCCGCGCCGCCTCGGCCAGCCGCCGCTGCACTCCGGTGACCCGCCGGACCTCGCCGGCCAGCCCCACCTCGCCGATCGCGACGAGGTTCTTCGGCAGCGGGGTGTCGCTGGCGGCGCTCGCCAGCGCCAGGGCGATGGCGAGATCGGCCGCCGGCTCGGAGAGCCGCACCCCGCCGACCGTCGCGCTGTAGATGTCGCGCTTGCCGAGCGCGCTGATCCGGCCGCGCTGCTCCAGGACGGCCAGCATCATCGACACCCGGGAGGTCTCCAGGCCGGACGTGGTGCGCCGGGGGGAGGGGATCTGCGAGTCCACGGTCAGCGCCTGCACCTCCGCGACCAGCGGCCGGCGGCCCTCCAGGGTGACCGTGAGGCACGTGCCCGGGACGGGCTCCGCGCGCCGGGTCAGGAACAGGCCGCTGGGGTCCGCCAGGCCCGTGATGCCCTCGTCGTGCAGCTCGAAGCAGCCGACCTCGTCCGTCGCGCCGTAGCGGTTCTTCACGCCGCGCACCAGACGCAGCCGGGCGTGCCGGTCGCCCTCGAAGTGCAGCACGACGTCGACCAGGTGCTCCAGCAGGCGGGGGCCGGCGATCGCGCCGTCCTTGGTGACGTGCCCGACGAGGAGCGTGGCCATGCCGCGCTCCTTCGACGCCCGGATGAGCGCCCCCGCCACTTCGCGGACCTGCGCCATGCCGCCCGGCGCGCCGTCGATCTCCGGCGAGGCCACGGTCTGCACGGAGTCCAGGACGAGCAGGGACGGCTTGACCGAGTCCAGATGCCCGAGGACGGCGGACAGGTCCGTCTCGGCCGCGAGGTACAGATGCTCGGACAGGGCGCCGATGCGGTCGGCGCGCAGCCGGACCTGGCTCGCCGACTCCTCGCCCGTCACGTACAGGGTGCGGTGCTCGTCGGAGGCGGCGCGGGCCGCCACGTCCAGCAGGAGGGTCGACTTGCCGACGCCCGGCTCGCCCGCCAGCAGCACCACCGCGCCCGGCACCAGGCCGCCGCCCAGCACGCGGTCCAGCTCGGGGACGCCCGTGGAGCGAGCGGTCGCCTGCCGGCCGTCCACCTGGCCGATGGGGAGCGCCGCCGAGGTCACCCGGCCGGGCGCCGTCGTCCGCACGGCGGGTGAGCCGAACTCCTCGACCGTGCCCCACGCCTGGCACTCCGGGCAGCGGCCGAGCCACTTCGCGGTGGTCCAGCCGCACTCGGTGCAGCGGTAGGAGGGCCGGTCCTTGGCGGACGAGCGGGAGGTACGGGCAGCCATGGGAGCCACCGTAGCGGTGGGCACTGACAAGCCCGCCACTCCCCGAGGAACGTACAGTTCACGTCCCCTTTTGTGGGAGAGCGTCACCCGAACGGGTTAAACCTGGGTGACGAGGGCGGACGAGCCCGCAGGCGCCGCCTACCGTCGCCGGGATGATGACGAGCAGGCCCGAGCACCCCACGCATGCCACCGGCGCGCACCGCGCACCCAGCAGTGCGCCGCGCGCGGACCGGTTCACGACCGTCGCCGACGAGGAGCGGACCGGCGAGGAGCGTTCCGGGGAGCAGGCCGGCTCCCCCCGAGCCTCCGCCTCCGCCCGGCGCGCCTCGCCGCAGACCCTGGTGCAGGGCCCGCCGTCCCGGTACGAGCCGCATCTGGACGGTCTGTTCACCTACTGCCTGTCCGTCCTCTGCGACCGCGGTGCCGCGCTCGCCGCGCTCGGCGAGGTCCTCGCCCTGGCCGAGCGCCGCTCCGACCGGGCCCCCGCCGCCGAGGAGCTGCACCGCCCCTGGCTCTACGCGCTCGCCCGCTGGGCCTGCCTGCGCCGGCTGGCCGACGCGGCGCCGGGCGCCCCCGACGCCGCCGCGGACCCCCGGCACCGCGCCGAACTGGCCCGGCTGGCCTGGCCGGAGGCCGCCGGCACCACCGCCGAGCAGCGCGAGGCCCTCGAACTGGCCGTCCGCCACCACCTCGCCCCGCACGAGGTCGCCGCCGTCCTGCGGCTCGATGCGGACACCACCCGCACGCTGCTCTCCTCCGCCGCCTGCGAGGTCGAGCGGACCCGCACCGCGCTGGCCGTCGTCGAGTCCGGCCACTGCCCGGTCGTGGCCCGCTTCACCGGCGACACCGAGGTCCTGCTGGGCGCCGCCCTGCGCCGCGAGCTCGTCCGCCACGTCGACGAGTGCGCCGACTGCCGGCGCACCGCCGAGCGCGCCACCGCCGGCGAGCCCTGGCCGGGCACCGCAGCCTCCAACGAGCCGCTGCCGGTCCTGCGCGCCCCGAGATCCGAGGCGCATGCCGCGATGCTCGGCGCCCAGCGCGCCAGGGGATCGCGCGGCCCGCGCGGCTCGCGGGTTGATGAAGTGCCGCATCATCCGCTCGGCTATCTCGAAGTCCGCGATGACGCCGTCGCGCAGCGGGCG
>NZ_JBFAPH010000082.1:0-20374 GCF_040675635.1 Streptomyces sp. NPDC049577 | reverse complement strand
TCGACACCTCCCTCCTCGAATCCGCCGCCCCCGGCCGCTACCGCTTCCACGACCTCGTCCGGCTCTACGCGCGTGCCTGCGCCGAACGCGACGAGCACCCGCCCACCGAACGCACCGCCGCGCTCTCCCGCCTCCTCGACTTCTACCTGGCCACCGCCGCCGGCGTATACGTCCTGGAGCGCCCCGGCGACCGGCTCCGCGCCCACCTCACGCCCACCACCCACCCCGGCCTGGCCTTCACCGACTCCCTCGCCGCCGGGGACTGGCTCTACGCCGAGGCCGACTGCCTCCTCGCCTGCGCCCGCCAGCACGCCGGCTCCACCGGGGACGCCCTGCGGCGCGCCGTCGACCTGCTGCTCGCCGCGAAGGACGTCGCCGAGTCCGGCGCCGACTCCCGCCAGTACGAGCAGGTCGCCACGCTGCTGCTGGCCGCCACCCGGGCCGCCGGCGACACCCGCGCCGAGGCCAGGGCCCGCACCGTCCTGGCCCACGTCCACAGCCTCGCCGGCCGCTTCGCCCAGGCCGACGAGCAGGCCCGCAACGCCGTGCTGCTCGGCCGCGCCTGCCAGGACCCCATCTCCTGCTCCAACGCCGCCAACAACTGCGGCATCGTCGCGCTCTACCAGCACCGCCACGAGGACGGCGAGACCTACATCAGCCAGGCCCTGGAGGCCTTCCGCGCCGACGGCAACAAGCCCGGCGAGGCCAGCGCCCTGTGCAACCTCTCGCGCGCGCACCTGGCGACCGGCCGCGTCGAGTCCGCCGTCCGCCTCGCCGAGCAGGCCATCGTCCTCTACCGGGAGACCAACCCCTCCTGGCGGCACGCCAACGCCCTCTACGCCTACGCGGTCGCCCTCACCGAGGCCGGCCGTCACGAGGAGGCCATGGCCAACCTCCACGAGGCGCTGCCCGTCTTCCGCGACAACCGGCAGCGGTTCTGGGAGGGCATGACGCTCTTCCGCATCGCCGAGCTGCACCTGGCCACCGCCCAGCCCGGCAAGGCGGCCGCCCACGCCGAGCAGGCCCTGGCCGTACTGCGCGGCATCGGTGGAGAATGGCGGCGCGGCAACATCCTCACCGTCCTCGGCCGCTGCCTGGACGCCCTCGGCCAGACGGGGCGCGCCCACGCCTGCTGGACGGAGGCCCTGGCCAGCTTCGAGCAGTTGGGCTCCCCGGAGGCCGACGAGGTACGGACACTGCTGACGCCGGTGGTGGCGGCGTAGGACCGTTCCGCAGCGCGTCCGCCACGTCCCGGCAGCGCCTTCCACGGCCTTCCGCAACGACCTGAACCGGACACGGAGGGGCACAACACCCCACCTGTCGGGGCGGAAACGGCTGCCACGTGCCCGTTCATCGATCGTTTATCGTGGTGCGTCAATCTAAGGGATGTCGATCCGTCGCGTCGGGGGGCAGGCGGGTCGTAGGTGAGGCCTCACCTCTGGGGCGATCTGCCCCAATGTCGCCCGTCCGGCGGTCCTCGGGGGAGTCGCCGGGCGGGTTACGCAACCCCATCCACCAACGACTCGCACTGATCACCGGAGTTGACGCCATGAACGACGAGAACAAGCAGCAACCCGTCGTGGCAGCACCACAGGACGACCACATGTCGTCCCCGCCCGTCAAGCCTCTGCAGGCAGCGGCGCCGAACGACGACCACATGTCGTCCCCGCCGCCGGTCGCCAAGGCCACGCTGGTCGCTCCGCAGGACGACCACATGTCGACGGAGAAGCCCTTCTGACCAGCGCGAAAGCGTTTCGCGGAGCTTCCGTCCAACATCGGCCGGAAGCTCCGGGAAAACGGCCCCGCCGGGCCGGGTCCGGGGGGACTCCGGCTCCGGCGGGACGCCCGAGGGGGGGCACCGGGGGAAAGCACGGGGGAACACGGGGGATGCAACGGGGGAATCGGGGACGTCCGGGGGGACGTCGCCGCACGGGGGACAGCACACACGGGGGAACAGCACAGCACGGGGGAACGGCACAGCACGGGGGAACGGCACAGCACGGGGGAACGGCACAGCACGGGGGAACGGCACCGAAGCACCAGCAGCACCACACGGGCCCGGGGAACGCACGGGGGAAGCACGGGGGAACAGCCCCGGGCCCGACGGGGGAAAGGCCCAACGGGGGAGGCGGTCCGACGGGGGACACGGCGGGCCGCCGACGGGGGGACCGACAGGGGCCGGCGTCGACGGCGCGGAGGGGGAGCCGTCGATGCCGGCCCCTCAGGGTTGAGCGGGAAAGGTTTCGGCCATTCCCGTGCGCATCAACTGAACACCGGAACATTCACTGACACCTTCAGTCCCGTGCCCGGTACTCCGGGTACCTGGAGAGGCACCATGCCCCCGAACAGAGGAGTCGCAATGAACCGCACCACGACCGCCGGCGCGCACCGCGGCCGGAAGGCACTCGCCATAGTCGCCCTGGCCGGCGCCGCCGCGCTGCTGGGCTCGGCCCCCGCCCTCGCCGACGACCACGTCGGCACCCCGCCGGCCGGCCTGACGGCCGAGACCGGCTGGACCGCAGGGACGCTGGACCACCACGCCGGCTGGCAGGGACAGCCGCAGGACGACCACCTGGCCGACCTGGACCTCGGCTGACGCCACGGCGGCGCGCGGGCCTCAGCTCGCTGCGCTCACATCAGCCGTCAGCCAGTGCCGCGGCCGCATCGTGATCGCGACGACCGCGTCGGGCTCCGCCATCACCTGTCGCAGGTAGCCCTCGAGGGCCTCCTTCGTGGGCAGGTAGCGGGAACCGTGCTCTCTCACCTGGTCCTCGGTCGCGGTCGCGATCGAGACGACCTCCCCCTCCACGGAGACGTACCGGTAGCTCGGCGCGGTCCGGTCGACCATGAGCGTGAAGCGGCCGGCGTCGGCGATGAGCCGGGCCTTGCGAGAGGTGCGGCCGGTGCAGACGACCACGTCACCACCCGGCTGGTACGTGTACCAGATGGGCACGGTCACCGGTCCGCGCCCCTCCTCGCCCGACTCCACGGACAGGGCCGCGACATGCGGCTCGGCCAGGAACGTCTCTCGTTCTTCCACGGACAGCGGCATGGGTGCGGCCCTTCTCGCCTGCGGACTTCCCGGCGGATCTCCCGGTCGCCGCCGGGCCGGATGCCAGGCGGTCCCTCGACGGTGCGGGCGTCCGCGGAGCCGAACAAGCCGACACGCCGACACGCACGCACCGGGCGTACGTCAGTCCTCAACGCCCCCGCTTGCCAGGGGATTCCCGCTGCCGGTCCGGGGACCCGGATGCGGCAGCCGCCCCTTGACCACCTTGCCGGCGGCATTGCGCGGCAGAGCGGGGACGAAGACGACCTCCCGGGGCACCTTGTAGTTGGCCATCTCCCGCCGGGCCCAGGCGATGAGCCCCTCCCCGGTCAGCCCCCGCGCTTCCGGCCGCCGTACCACGAACGCCCTGCCCACCTCCCCGAGCCGCACGTCGGGCACCCCGACGACGGCCGCCTCGGCGACCCCGGGATGCCGGGCGAGCAGCTGCTCGATCTCGGCGGGATAGGCGTTGAAGCCGCCGACGACGAACATGTCCTTGATCCGGTCGGTGACGCGGAGGTTGCCCGCGCCGTCCAGCACGCCGACGTCGCCGGTGTGCAGCCAGCCCTCCTCGTCCACGACCCGGGCCGTGGCCTCCGGATCCTCGAAGTAGCCGGCCATCACCTGGTAGCCGCGGACCAGGATCTCCCCCGGCTCGCCCGCCGGCAGCACCGCGCCGTCCGCGCCCACCACCTTGACCTCGGTGCCGGGCAGGGGCCGTCCCGAGGTTCCGGCCACGACCTCCGGCGGATCGCCGCGCCGGCACATCGTGACGACTCCGGTGGCCTCGCTCAGCCCGTAGGCGGTCAGCACGGTCCGGGCGCCCAGCTCCCCCCGCACCCGCCGCACCAGCGACGCGGGCACGACGGCCGCGCCCGTCACCACGACCCGCAGCGAGGACAGGTCGTGCGCAGCCCGGGCGGGGTGGTCCAGCAGGGCCTGGTAGAGGGTGGGCGGCCCGGGCAGCACGGATATCCGCTCGGCCGGCACGACGGCGAGGACGGCGTCGGCCGAGAACACCGGCTGCGGAACCATGGTGGCGCCGCGCATCAGACAGGCGAGGACCCCGGCCTTGTAACCGAAGGTGTGGAAGAACGGGTTGACGATCAGATAGCGGTCCCCCTCCCGCAGCCCGGCCAGTTCGCTCCAGGCCCCGAAGACCCGGAGCGTCTGCGCATGGCTGACGACAGCCCCCTTCGGCACGCCGGTGGTGCCGGAGGTGAAGACGATGTCCGACGCCGCACCGGGCGCCACGGCGTCCGCCCTGGCCCGCACCGCCCCCTCGGGTACGGCGTCGCCGGTGGAAAGGAACTCCTTCCACGTCCGGAAGTCGTCCGGCGCGTCGTCGGCGAGCACCACCACCTCCCGCAGCTCCGGCAGCCCCGCCAGGGGCGGCGCACCGGTGTGGTCGCGGCGGTGCGGAGGCCGGCCCGGCGGCCGGCCGGGTGCACGGCCCGGCGCCGGGCCGTGCGCCGGGTCCGCCGCCCGGCGCAGGGCGGCCACGTACGAGGTGCCGAGGAAGGTACCGGTGACGAAGAGCAGCCGGGCCCCGCTGCGGCGCAGCACTTGGACGGCCTCCGCGCCCTTGAAGCGCGTGTTGACGGGCACGAGCACCGCGCCCGCCATGACCGCGCCCAGGGCGGCGGTGATCCAGTCGAGCGTGTTCGGCGCCCACACGGCCACCCGGTCCCCGGCCTCCACCCCGGCGGCGAGGCACGCGGCGGCTGCCCGCCCGACGCGCTCGCCGAGCTCCCGGTAGGTGATCCGCGACCGGCCCTCGACCACGGCCTCCCGATCGGCGTACCGCTCGGCGGCGATCCGTACCAACCGGGGTATCGAGCCGAACTCCAGGTCACCGCGCATGGCAGCCCCTCCGACGGACCAGCTGGCTGACTAGTCGTCAGATTAGGGGTACCCTTCCGCGCTGTCAGCAGCGTCAGCAGCGTCCACAGCACGGAGGCGGCGATGGCGACAGGACTCAAGGACACCACCGCGATCGTCGGCATCGGTCAGACTCCCTTCTCCCGTCGTCTCCCCGAGTCCGAGAAGACCCTGGCCTGCCGCGCGATCCTGGCCGCCCTCGACGACGCCGGCATCCACCCGTCCCAGGTGGACGCCTTCGCCTCCTACACGATGGAGGAGACGGACGAGGTCGAGATCGCCAAGTCCATCGGCGCGGGCGACGTCACCTTCTTCTCCAAGACCGGCTACGGGGGCGGCGGCTCCTGCGCGACCGTGGCCCACCTGGCCGCCGCGATTACCACGGGCCGGGCGACCGTCGGCGTGGCCTGGCGGTCACGCAAGCGCGGCTCCGGCCCCCGCCCCTGGCGCGACACCCGCGCCCAGCTGCCCACGCCGGCGCAGTGGACCCGGCCGTTCGGACTGCTGCGCCCGGTCGACGAGATCGCGATGCTGGCCCGCCGCTATATGCACGAGTACGGCGCGACCCGGGACCACTTCTTCAACGTGGCCCTGGCCTGCCGCAACCGCGCCCTCCAGAACCCGGCGGCCACGATGCACGGCCGTCCGCTGACCCGCGAGGCGTATATGACGTCGCGCTGGATCAGCGAGCCCCTGTGTCTCTTCGACAACTGCCTGGAGACGGACGGCGCCCTGGCCTGCGTCGTGGTCTCCCGGGAGCGGGCCGCCGACTGCCGGCAGCGCCCCGTCGCCGTCCACGCCACCGCCCAGGCCCTGCCCGCCCAGCACCACGGCATGGTCAACTACTGGAACGAGGACCCCCTGACCGGCCCCTCCTGGACAGCGGCCCGGCAGCTCTGGAAGCAGGCCGACTTCACCCCGCAGGACGTCGATGTCGCCCAGATCTACGACGCGTTCACCCCGCTCATCCCCCTCTCCCTGGAGGGCTACGGCTTCTGCGGACGCGGCGAGGGCGCGGCCTTCACCGAGGACGGCGCCCTGGAACCGGGCGGCCGCCTGCCGATCAACACCGGCGGCGGAGGGCTGAGCGAGGCGTACGTCCATGGCTTCAACCTCATCAACGAGGGGGTCCGGCAGCTTCGCGGCACATCGACGGCACAACTGCCCGGAGCGACGACGTGCCTGGTCACGGCGGGCGAGGGCGTCCCCACGTCGGCACTCCTGCTGAGGACACTCCCATGACCGATCCCGCGACCGATTCCATGATGAGGGGCACCACTGACAACGGCCTCCTGCCGCCGGTCCCCGACGCCGACGGAGCCCCGTTCTGGCAGTTCACGGCACGCGGCGAACTCCGCGTCCAGGCCTGCGCCGACTGCGGCCGGCTCCGCTTCCCGCCCCGGCCCTGCTGCCCCGCGTGCCAGTCCTTCGCGCACACCTGGCGCCGGATGAACGGGAACGGTCACATCTGGTCGTACGTGATCCCGCACCCGCCCCTGCTCCCGGCCTACACGGAACGGACGCCGTACGCGGTGGCACTCGTGGAGCTGGCGGACGCGCCGGGCATCCGCCTGGTGGGCAACCTCGTGGCGGGCGCGGACTCCCTCCTGGGCCCGCCGCCGGACACCCGACCGGCCATCGGAGCGGCCGTGGAGGCGGTGTTCGTCCGTCTCACCCCCGGCTTCGTCGTCCCCCAGTGGCGGCCGGCGTGACACCGGAACTGACCACCCCCAGCGCCGGCGTCGCCCTGGTGACCCTCAACCGCCCGGACCGTCTGAACGCGATCGACACGGCGACGGCGGCCGAACTCCCCCGCGTCTGGCGGCACATACGCGCAGACGACTCGGTCCGCGCCGTCGTCGTCACCGGCGCGGGCGACACGGCTTTCTGCACGGGCCTGGACCGCGCGGCAGACACCCCTCAGCCCGGCTCGCCGTACTCCCAGGACGACCCCCTCCTCCGCATCGGCCCGAAGGCGGCCGACCTCTGGAAACCCGTTGTCGCCGCGGTCAACGGCATGGCGTGCGGAGGTGCGTTCTACCTCCTCGCCGAGGCGGAGTTCCTCGTCGCCTCCCGGAACGCCACGTTCTTCGACCCGCACACGACGTACGGCATGGTCAGCGCCTACGAGGCACTGTTCATGACCCAGCTGATGCCGTTCGGAGAGGCGGCACGGACCGCACTGATGGGCACGGCGGAACGCATGACGGCCCAACGCGCCTACGACACGGGCCTCGTGTCCCAGCTGACACCCCCGGGCGAGGCGGTGAACACGGCCGTACGCCTGGCCGCACACATCGCCACCCTCCCGACGGAACCGGTACAGGGAACGGTGCGCGCACTGTGGGCGGCAAAGGAGTCGACCCGAGCCAGAGCCTTGTCCCTGGCACCGCACCTCATAGCACTGGGCAACCTTCCCCCGGAGACACAGGGAGAACTCTTCAAGGCCCGAGCCCGCGACCACGACGTACGGTGACCACCCCAGGGGGTGGCCCGGGGGCGAAGCCCTCGCGAGCCGCACCCCCGAAAGCCGGGCTCAGCGACGCGGCAATCCCGTCCCCTTGGCCGCGTCCAAGGCGTACACGCATCGGTCCTTGCTGCACGCGTACACCACACCACCTGCCGCGACCGGCGACCCCGTGATCTCACCCCCGGTGGCCAGCTTCCAGCGCAGCTGCCCGCCCGCCGCGTCCACGGTGTACAGACAGTGGTCGGCGGAGCCGAAGTGCACCCGCCCGTCGGCCACGACGGGGGCGCCCACGATGTCGCCGCCGGCGGCGAACCGCCAGCGGGGCGTGCCGGTCACCGCGTCGAGCGTGTAGAGCGCGCTTCCGCTGCCCAGATGCACGGACCCGCCGGAGACCAGCACCGGTTCGGTCGACTGCCGGGCCTCGGTGGCGATGCGCCAGCGGTCGCGCCCGGTGGCCGCGTCGAGGGCGTACACGGTGCCGAGATAGTCGGCGACGTACACGCCGCCGCCGGTGACGCCGGCGCCCGGCGCGAAGGCGGGCGGGCTCAGGAAGACGGCCGGCGCCTCGAACCGCCACCGCACGTCCCCGCGGGCCACGTCGACGGCCAGGACGCGCGTGCCCGCCGCGACGTACACAACGCCGTCCTGGGCGACGTGCAGCCGCACCGGAACGCCGCCGCAGGAGGCGGCGTCGCCGACCGGGTACGACCAGCGCTCGACGCCCGTACGGGCCTCCAGGGCGCGCAGCCGGGCGTCGGCCCAGACGTAGACGGTGCCGTCCTGGACGTACGGCCCGCAGTCGGGCGTCTCGAAGTCGGTCTGGGCGCCGCTCATCTCCCACAGCAGCTCGCCGTTGGCGGCTTCCCACGCCTGCACGCCGCCGCCGCGCGTGCCGGTGACGATGGTGCCCCGGTCGGCGCGGAGGGAGTAGACCCAGCCGTCGGTGGCGAGGCGCCACCGCTCGGTGCCGTCGGCGGCGTCGAGGGCGTACAGGGTGGGCCCGTCGGAGGCGTGTATGCGGCCGTCCGCCACGGCCATGGACCAGGCGACGTCCCGGGTCTTGAACTGCCGCCGTCCGGTGCCGACGTCGAGCGCGTGCACCTCGAAGGAGGTGACGTAGAGCAGATCGCCGGCCACGGTGGGGGTGCCCCACACGTCGTTGGACATGCGGAACCGCCAGGGCCGCCACCGTCCGGGCTCGCTGCCGCCGTCCGCGGGGGCGGACGCCTGCACGGGCACGACGGCGGAGCCGCCCGGCTGCGCGGCGACGCCCGCGGCGGACGCGCCCGCGGGCGGACGGACCCAGCCGGTCGTGGCGCCGGCCTGGGCGTGCGGCTGGGTTTCGCGCGCGTCGGCGACGCGCGGGCCTGGCCCGATCGGCACCTGCGAGCCGGCGAGCCGCACGGTGCCCTCGGGCGCGCCGACGGCGGCGGGCGCTCCCGCGTGCCGTCCGTGCGGCCCGGTCAGGCCACCGCGCGGGTCGGGAGTGGCGGAACGGGCGGCAGGCCGGCCGTCGCCCCAGCCGCTGTGCGCGCCGGGACCGCCGTGCACGCCCTGCGCGCCGACCGGGTCGTAGCCGACGGCCTGCTCGGACACCGCGGGCGGGCGCGACGGCGGCGGCGGTACGGCTGCCGGGCCACTGCGTCCGCCGCCACTGCCGCTGCTGCCGCGGGCGTCGCCGGGGCGGCCGGCGGAGCCCGCGCCCTTGGCGGCGGGACGGTGCCCGGCGCGCCGCCGCTCGATCAGGGCGACAGCGTTGTCCGGCAGCCACGCGGAGGCGGTGCCGCTGTCGTCACCGCCGCCGGAGGCGAAGAGGTGCGGGGCGAGCTGCGACTGCAGATCGGCGGGCGAGGGCCGGTGCTCGGCGGCCATCTGCATGCAGGAGTCGATGAGCGGCCGCAGCTCGTCGGGGAGCCCGCTCAGGTCCGGGCCCTCGCGGAGCAGCATGAAGACCGTCTCGACCGGGTTGACGCCGTGGAAGGGCGCGTGGCCCGTGGCGGCGAAGACCAGGGTGGAGCCCAAGGAGAAGATGTCGCTGGCCCCCGTCACGCTGCGCGAGTCACGGGCCTGCTCGGGTGACATGTACGCGGGCGTGCCGACGGCGACATTGGTCATGGTCAGCCGGGTGTTCGAAACGCCGGAGGCGATGCCGAAGTCGATGACGCGCGGCCCGTCCTCGACGACCAGGACGTTCGACGGCTTGAGGTCGCGGTGGACCAGCCCGGCGCCGTGGATGGACTGCAGCGCCTCGGCGACGCCGGCGGCGAGCCAGCGCACGGCCTGTGCGGGCAGCGGACCGCACTCGTTGATGATCTCCTCGAGGGAGGGCGCGGGCACGTACGCGGTGGCGAGCCACGGCACGGCGGCGCGCGGGTCGGCGTCGACGACGGCGGCGGTGTAGAAGCCGCTGACCGCGCGGGCCGCTTCCACCTCACGGGTGAAGCGGACCCGGAAGAGCTGGTCCTCGGCGAGCTCGGTGCGCACCGTCTTGATCGCGACCCGCCGGCCGGATGCCGAGCGGGCGAGATAGACCAGCCCCATGCCGCCGGCGCCGAGCCGGCCGAGCACCTCGAACGGGCCGATCCGTCTCGGGTCGTGCTGCGTAAGCTGCTCCACCACTGGTGTGCCACCTCCCCGTGGGGGCTCGAAGGTCTTCAGCCCCGTGTGCAGCGTCTCACCGCGAATTATCCCGGGGTACGCACTCTGATTCTTCCTGGCGCGGCCCGTGGTTGCGAACCCGGGGCCGGAAATCCCCCGCGATCTGCGGACAAGAGACCGGTAACGGGCGGGCACCGGACGGCGGGCGCGGGCGTGCCGCAGGCCGGTCCGCACACCCCGTGCGGTGCTCTCCCGCACCCGCCCCCGCACAGCCCGTCGATAAGACAATTCACCGGTACGGGCCAATCCGGTTCAACTCTCCCGCCACCCCCACACACCCCCTCTGACCTGCGCTTATACCGGGCCCCGCACCCCCGCCCCCATTTGCATGCGGCCGAATCGCGCTCCGATCACCCCTCGGTAAGCTGACGGCATGACAGGACAAGTACGCACCGTCGACGGCCGGGTGGCCGGCCGGCGCGGCCAGGCGACACGGCAGAAGTTGCTCGACTGCCTCAGTGAGATGCTCAGCTCCTCGCCCTACCGCGACGTCAAGGTGATCGACGTCGCCCGCAGGGCCGGCACCTCGCCCGCGACCTTCTACCAGTACTTCCCGGACGTCGAGGGAGCGGTCCTGGAGATCGCGGAGGAGATGGCGAAGGAGGGCGCGAGCCTGACGGAGCTCGTCGCGGGGCGTTCCTGGGTCGGCCGGGCGGGCTGGCAGGCGGCCGAGGAGCTGGTGGACGGCTTCCTCGGCTTCTGGCGCAAGAACGACGCCATCCTGCGCGTGATCGACTTGGGCGCCGCCGAGGGCGACAAGCGCTTCTACAAGATCCGCATGAAGGTCCTCAACGCCGTCACCAACTCCCTCACGGACTCGGTCAAGGAGCTCCAGTCCAAGGGCAAGGTCGACAAGGACGTCAACCCGGCGGCCATCGCCGGCTCCCTCGTCGCGATGCTCGCGGCCGTGGCGTCCCACCAGAAGGGCTTCACCAGCTGGGGCGTCAAGCAGGCCGAGCTCAAGCCGAACCTCGCGCTCCTGGTCCACCTGGGCATCACCGGCAAGAAGCCGAGCAAGTAGCCGAGCAAGCAGCCGAGCAAGCAGCCGCCGAGCAGCCGGTGTCCGTGCGGGATGTTTACCGGCCCGTACATAACGCCTGCGTGTGAACGCGGCCCGGACGCGCCGCTTCACCCCACCGCGTCACCGCACCGCGTGCCCACGGCACGCAGCACGTCCTGTCCTGTCATGTCATAGCAGCGGCGGGCCGCCCGGTCCTCGACCCGGGCGGCCCGCCGTTCGCACATACGGCGGCCGCCCCTGCCGCCGTCGGCTCAGACCGACCGGCGCTCCAGCCGGAACAGCCGGATCTGCCGTTCGATACGCGCCTGATAGCGCCCGTAGGGCGGCCAGAACCGCAGTACGTCCTCCCAGACGGCCGCGCGTTCCGCGCCGCTCAGCAGCCGGGCCCGCACGGGAATGTCCCGTCCCTTCCAGCTGATCTCCACGTCCGGGTGCGCGAGAAGGTTCGCCGTCCAGGCGGGATGGCCAGGCCGGCCGAAATTGCTGCCGATGAGGACCCAGGCGCGCACACCGCCCGGCCCGTCCTCGCGTTCCGGCATGCAGGCGAGCGGCGTGCGCCGGGGCAGACCGCTCTTCGCCCCGGTGGACGTCAGGATGACGCTCGGCAGCATGCGCGAACTCAGCAGCGCCTTGCCGCCGGTCAGCCGGTGGACCGCGCGGTCGACCGCCGGGATGACGTGCGGGGCGATCCGCGCGAACGTACGGCTGGAGGAGACCCGCTGCACCAGGCGCTCGACAGCGGCCATCACAGCACCACCGTTTCCCGGCGCGCCGCGGCGTCAAACAGCCCGGCAGCGTCCGCGGCACGGGCGCGCAGCCGGTGGACGGGGCCGAACAGCAGTTCGTCGGAGGCCGCCCGTTTGAAGTACAGCTGCACGTCGTGTTCCCACGTCACCCCGACGCCTCCGTGCAACTGCACGGCCTCGCCGGCGACCAGCCGCAGGGTCTCCAGGGCCTGGGCGAGGGCAAGCCCTCCGGCAGCCGATCCGGCCGGGGCGTCCGGGCCGCCGACGGCCGCCCAGGCCGCGTAGTACGCCGCCGAACGTGCCGCCCGGACGGCCACGTACAGGTCCGCCAACCGGTGCTTGACCGCCTGGAACGAGCCGATCGGCCGGCCGAACTGTTCACGCACGCGCGCGTACTCCACCGTTCGTTCCAGCGCCCTGTCCGCCGCGCCCACCGCCTCGGCGGCCAGCACGGCGGCCACGACGCCGCCCAGCGCGGCCAGAGCGGGCCGGGCGTCCGGCACGACCGCGGACTCGCCGCCGTCGCCGCCGCCGCCCAGCAGCTCGGCCTCGGCGTCCCGCAGCTCGACCCGGGCCTGCGGGCGTGTCTCGTCCAGGGCGGTCAGCCGGGCACGGACCACGCCGCGCGTCTCCTCCGGCCGGACGGCGAAGAGGAGAGTGCGGCCGCGCGCGTAGCCGCCCGTGTGCGCGGCGACGAGCAGCAGTCCCGCGCTGTGCCCGTCGAAGACCTGCCCCGCTTCCCCGTACAGCCGCCAGCGGCCGTCCGCGCGGCGCGCCTGTACACCGCCCGCGCGACCGCCCCCGGACCAGTCGCCGTCGTTCGCCCCGGTGAGCCCGAGGACGGTGGAGAGCGTGCCGCCCGGCAGGACGAGCGCGCCGGTCAGCTCACCGGCCGCCAGCCGGGGCAGCAGCCGCGCGCGCTGGCCGGGCGTGCCCAGGGCCGCGACGAGGGGCGCCACCAGGGCGGCGGTCGACAGCAGCGGTGAGGGCAGCAGGACGCGCCCGGTCTCCTCGCACGCCAGCGCCAGCTCGGTCGGCCCGCAGCCCACGCCGCCGTACCGCCGTTCCACGGCCAGCCCGGGCAGCCCCAGCCGGCCGGCCAGCCGGCGCCACAGCGCCTCGTCGTAGCCGGCCCAGGTCAGCACCGCCGCCCTGACGCTCTCCGGCCCGGAACGCCTGTCCAGCACGTCCCGCAGCGTGTGCCGGATCGCGGCCTGCTCCTCGCTCAGCGTGGCGTCCATCGGCGGCTCCCTCCGGTGCTGACGGGGCGTCATGTTAAGGAGGCCGACCGCACATTCCCAGCCTTACGACACCGCGATCTGATGTACCGTCAGGTGTCATGCGTCCAGGCACCCGCGAACGCAAGGTGGCCGTCGTCGGCGTCGCCCTCTCGGACTGCGGCCGGCTCGACCAGGTCACGCCCTACGCCCTGCACGCCCAGGCCGCCCGCCGGGCCCTGGCCGACTCGGGCCTGGACCGCTCGGCCGTCGACGGCTTCGCCTCCGCCGGCCTGGGCGCACTGCCCCCGGTGGACGTCGCGGAGTACCTGGGGCTGCGGCCCCGCTGGGTGGACTCCACCGCCGTCGGCGGCTCGACCTGGGAAGTCATGGCCGCCCACGCGGCCGACGCCATCGCGGCCGGCCACGCGAACGCCGTGCTGCTGGCCTACGGCTCCACCGCCCGCGCCGACATCCGGGCCGGCCGCCGCACCGCCAACCTCTCCTTCGGCGCCCGGGGCCCCGCCCAGTTCGAGGTGCCCTACGGGCACACGCTCGTCGCCAAGTACGCCATGGCGGCCCGGCGCCACATGCACCAGTACGGCACGACCCTGGAACAGCTCGCCGGCATCGCCGTCCAGGCCCGCGCCAACGCCGCCCACAACCCGCACGCCCTCCACCGCTCCCCGATCACCGCCGACGACGTCCTCGACGGCCCTCTGATCGCCGACCCCTTCACCAAGCTGCACTGCTGCGTCCGCTCGGACGGCGGCTGCGCGGTGTTGCTGGCGGGCGAGGAGTACATGGCGGACGCCGCGCAGCCTCCCGTGTGGGTGCTGGGCAGCGGCACGGCCGTCTCCCACACGTCGATGTCGCAGTGGGAGGACTTCACCGTCTCCCCCGCCGCCGTCTCCGGCCGTCTGGCCTTCGAGCGCGCCGGCGTCACCCCGGGTGACATCGAGGTGGCGGAGCTCTACGACGCCTTCACGTACATGACGCTCGTGACCCTGGAGGACCTCGGCTTCTGCCCCAAGGGCGAGGGCGGCCCCTTCGCGGCGGGCGGCACCCTGACCACCACCGGCGCCCTGCCCACCAACACGGACGGCGGCGGCCTCTCCGCCTGCCACCCCGGCATGCGGGGCCTCTTCCTCCTCGTCGAAGCCGTCCGCCAGCTGCGCGGGGACGCCGAGGCGGCCCGCCAGGTCCGCCGCCCCGACGGCTCACTCCCAGAACTGGCCGTCGCCTCCGGCACGGGCGGCTGGTTCTGCTCCTCGGGCACCCTCGTCCTGGGCCGCACATGACCGACCGGCCCGCACCGCACCGCGTGGACACACCGCCCCGCGCGGACACACCGCCCCGCGTGGACACACCGCCCCGCGTGGGCGCACTGCCGGACCGCCGCCGGTGCGGTTGGATGGCCGTATGAGCGGAGAACCCGAACCGGACCGCGGCCGGCAGGAGTCCTTCCGGAAACTCCTGCGCTCCCTGCGCGTATGGGACACCGAACTGCCGCACTTCGACCCCGCCACCGCGCCCGCCGACCCACTGCCCCTCTTCCAGGACTGGCTGTGCGCGGCGGCCCGCGCGGGCACGCCCGAGCCGCACACCATGACCCTGGCGACCGCCGATGCCTCCGGCCGCCCCTCCGCGCGCACCGTGATGCTGAACGACGCGGACGAACGCGGCTGGCACTTCGCCACCCACCGCACCAGCCGCAAGGGCCGGGACCTGGCCGCCCGCCCCGAAGCGGCCCTGGCCTTCTACTGGCCGGCCGTCGGCCGCCAGGTACGCGTCCAGGGCAGGGTCACGGCCGCGAGCACGGCGGAGACCCGGGCCGACCTCGCGCGCCGGTCCACCAGCGCCCTGGTCCTGGCCCTGCTGGACCGCCAGAGCGAGGTCCTGCCCTCCTGCGCGACCCTGGAGCGCACCGTGGAAGCGGCCTGGGAGCGCGCCGAACGCGAGCCCGACGCACCGGCGGACAGCTGGCGGCTGTACGTCCTGGCCGCCGACGAGGTCGAGTTCTACCAGGGCGACGTCCGCTGCCGGCATGTCCGTCTCCGCTACCGGCGCGACTCCCCCGAGGCTCCCTGGGCCACCGACCTCCTCTGGCCCTGACCCGGGGTCACCGCCCGTGCGGGGTGTCCCGGGGCCAAGGAGAGGGCCGGAACACCGGCACGGCGACCGCCGTCCCTGGCTCGCCCCCGGAGCGGAACGCCACGGCCAGCTCCATCCCGATCCGCAGCGACTCCTCCCCGCAGTCCACCACCTCCGTCATCATGCGCGGCCCCTCCGCCAGGTCCACCACGGCGGCCACGTAGGGCAGCCGGCCGTCGAACGGCGGGAGGTCGTTCCGGTGGACGACGGACCAGGTGTAGAGCGTGGCCCGGCCGCCCGCCTCCTCCCAGACGACATCCGTGCTCCAGCAGTGCGGACAGAACTCGCGCGGATAGTGGTGGGCCTTCCCGCACCCCCCGGCCCGGCAGCGGCGTATCAGCAACCGCCCCCTGCCCGCAGCGTCCCAGTAGGGGCGCGTGAAATCGTCCACCTCCGGCACGTCACAGCGCGGGGTCTCCCTCACGTCCGGCCTCCCGGCACTCGTCGGCGCGCCCGCCCCATTCCTGACGGCTCATCAGCTCGCTAGCCTGACTGCACGTCAGGTTATCGGTTACGGCCTCTGAGCAGGAGTGGGCGAGAACGATGCTTGGATCGACGCGCGGCACCCTCACCACGACCTCCCGTCCGGCGCGCGTGGCGGCCTGCGGACAGCAACCGGGCCCGGCCGTCCACGGCATGGCCGACACCGCGCGCGAGCTGGACGTCAGCGGTCGCCCCCTCCAGCCGGACGTGCCCGACCTGGACCGGTTCTTCCGCCCCGAGTCGGTGGCCGTGATCGGCGCCTCGGAGACCGAGGGCCGTGCCAACACCGGCATCACCCGGCAGCTCATCGCCTGGGCGGAACGCGTCGGCGCCCGCGTCCATCCCGTACACCCCACCCGCACCACCGTCTTCGGCCTCCCCTGCCATCCCTCCGTACACGACCTCCCCGAGCGGGTCGATCTGGCCGTCCTCCTGGTCGGCGACCCGGCACCGGTCGTCCAGGAACTCGCCGACTGCAAAGTCCGGTTCGCCGTCGTCTTCGCCTCCGGCTTCGCCGAGACCGGCGCCGAGGGAGCCACCGCGCAGGAGCACCTCGCCGAGGCCGTCCGGGACACCGGGCTGCGGCTGCTGGGCCCCAACACCAACCTCAACGCCTTCGAGCGCTTCCGCGAGGACCTCGACGGCCCCGCCATCGCCCTGATCACCCAGTCGGGCCACCAGGGACGCCCTCTCTTCTCCCTCCAGGAACTGGGCATCCGCCTCTCGCACTGGGCGCCCACCGGCAACGAGGCGGACCTGGAGTGCGCCGACTTCATCTCCTACTTCGCCGGCCGGCCGGAGGTCGGGGCGATCGCCGCGTATGTGGAAGGGCTCAAGGACGGCCGCTCCTTCCTCCTCGCCGCCGACCGGGCCGCCCGCCGCAAGGTGCCGGTCGTCGCCGTCAAGGTGGGGCGGACGGAGACCGGGGCCCGTACCGCCGCCACCCACACCGGCAAGCTGACCGGCGCGGACACGGTGGTGGACGCGGCCATGCGGCAGTTCGGTGTGATCCGCGTCGACGGGCTGGACGAGCTGCAGGACACCGCGACGCTCCTCGCCCGCGCCAGGCCGCCGCAGGCCGCCGGGGTGGCCGTCTATTCGATCTCCGGGGGCACCGGTGCGCACTTCGCCGACCTGGCCGCGGCGGCCGGCCTTCAGCTGCCCGTGCTCTCCCCGGCCAAGCAGAGCGAGCTCCACCAGTGGATCCCGGACTATCTGAACGTCTCCAACCCCGTCGACAACGGGGGCCACCCGGTCGGCGACTGGCGAGGCCGCAAGATCATCGACGCACTGCTCGACGACCCGGCCGTCGGCGTCCTCGTCTGCCCGATCACCGGGCCCTTCCCCCCGCTGAGCGACAGGCTCGCGCAGGACCTCGTGGACGCGGCGGAGGAGACGGACAAACCGGTGTGCGTGGTGTGGGGATCGCCGGTCGGCACCGAGGACGCCTACCGCACCACCCTGCTCGGCTCCTCGCGAGTGACCACCTTCCGCACCTTCTCCAACTGCGTCACCGCCATCCGCGCCTATCTGGACCACCACCGCTTCGCCACCGGCTACCGCTCCCCCTTCGACACGGCACCGCGCACCCCTTCCCCCTCCGCGCACAAGGCGCGAGCACTGCTGCGCCCGGGCGAGCAGCTCAGCGAGCACGCCGCGAAGCAGCTGTTGCGCGCGTACGGCATACGCGTGCCCAGAGAGCAGCTGGTGACCAGCGCGGCCGCAGCCGTGCGCGCCGCGGGGCTCGTCGGCTACCCCGTCGTCATGAAGGCCTCCGGCCCCCAGCTGGCCCACAAAACGGAGCTGGGTCTGGTGCGGATCGGCCTGACCTCCGCCAGCCAGGTCCGCGACGCCTACCGCGAGCTGACCGACATCGCCCGCTGTGAACAGCTCCCCCTGGACGGCATCCTGGTCTGCCAACTGATCGGGCGTGGCGTGGAGATGGCCGTCGGCATGGCCCACGACCGCCTCTTCGGGCCCACTGTGACCGTCGGCCTGGGCGGCGTACTGGTCGAGGTCATGGGCGACACGGCCGTGGGCGTGCCGCCGTTCGGCGAGGACCACGCGCGGTCGATGCTCGGCGAGCTGCGCGGGCGGGCCCTGCTGGACGGCGTCCGGGGGGCTCCCCCGGCCGATGTGGACGCCCTCGTGGAGACCATCCTGCGCGTCCAGCGCATGGCCCTGGAGCTCGGCGACGGCCTCGCCGAGCTGGACGTCAACCCCCTGGTGGTGCTGGAACGCGGCCAGGGCGCCGTGGCCCTCGACGCACTGGCGTTCTGCCGCTGACACGGCGCGCACGCCCCGTGCGGCGCGGACGGCTCGCACGACCCGCAGAGCTCGTACGGCCCGTACGCCTCGTACGGCCCGCGCAGCTCGTACGGCTCGCACTGCGCATACAAGGAGTTCCCCCATGACCCGCTCCCCCCGTGAGACGCCCGTCGGGCATGACGGACCTGCCGTATCCGCCGCACCCGACGGGCGCGGCGAATCCGCTGAGTCATTGGTACTCCACGCCACTGACAACGAGGTGTCGTGGATCACACTGAACCGCCCCGACGCCCTGAACGCCATCGGCCCTGACCAGCGCGAACGCCTGATTTCACTTTTTTCCGAGGCCTCCGCCGACCCGGCCGTGCGGGCCGTGGTGGTCACCGGGGCGGGCAAAGGTTTCTGCGCGGGCGCGGACCTGCGCGCGGCGCCGGGCGCCACGCCTCGCGGCGGGGGCGGGCCCGCCGGCGATCGGCTGCCGGGCGACGTGGCCCGTACGCTCCGGTGCGGCGCCCAGCGCCTGGTCAGCGCCGTTCTGGACTGCGAGAAGCCCGTGCTGGCCGCGGTGAACGGTGTGGCCGCCGGCCTCGGGGCGCATCTGGCTTTGGCCTGCGATCTCGTACTGGCCGCGGAATCGGCACGCTTCCTGGAGGTCTTCGTCCGGCGAGGCCTGGTGCCCGACGGGGGCGGCGCCTATCTGCTGCCGCGCCTGGTGGGACCACAGCGGGCCAAGGAGCTGATGTTCTTCGGGGACACGCTCACGGCACCCGAGGCGGAACGTTTCGGCCTGGTCAACCGCGTGGTGCCGGACGCCGAGTTGCCGACGGTGGCCCGGTCGTGGGCCGAGCGACTCGCGGCGGGGCCGACACGGGCGCTGGCGCTGACGAAACAGCTGGTCAACGCTTCGTTCGACACCGACCGCACGGCCGCGTTCGCCGCCGAGGCGGCCGCCCAGGAGATCAACATGACGACGGCCGACGCGATCGAGGGCCTCACGGCCTTCGCGGAACGCCGGAGTCCCGGCTTCCGGGGCCGCTGAACCGAAGACGCGACGGCGGCGGGGCACCAAGCAGGGCCCCGCCCGGCGCTTCCGATCTGACAGTGCATCAGCTTCAATGGCTTCCATGATGGGACACGCGGGGATGGCGGCCATCGCCGTGCGCTACCTCCGGCCGCCGGGCGACCCCGGTTCCGCGCCAGGCCCTCCGGAGGCCGCGGCCCCTCGGCGCCGGGCCGCGCTGAGGGCGGTCCGCGCGGACGAACGGGCCGGTGCCGCGGCGGGGGCCGGCGCCCCGGGCCCCGAGGAATTCCGGCGCGTCCTCGGCCGGTTCGCGAGCGGTGTCACGATCGTCACCGCGCCGGGCGGGGCGGGCGAACCGCCGGCGGGCTTCGCGTGTCAGTCGTTCGCCGCGCTGTCCCTCGACCCGCCGCTGGTGGTCTTCATGGTGGGCCGGGCGTCCACGACCTGGCCGCGCATCGCGCGAGCGGGAGTGTTCTGCGTCAACGTCCTGGGGGCCGGCCAGACCGCGCTCTGCCGCGCCTTCGCGGTCAGCGGGGCGCGGACGGCCGACAAGTTCGCCGGTGTGGAGCACGCGCCGTCACCGGTGACCGGCTCGCCCCGGCTCGCCGGCGCCCCGGCCTGGGTCGACTGCTCCGTGCACGCCGTACACACCGGCGGGGACCATCTGATCGTGGTGGGACGCGTGGAGGCGCTGGGAACGGACGAGAGCCCGGCGGCCGCCGACCCATTGATCTTCCACCGCGGCATGTTCGGCACGTTCACCACCTGACGCACGGCTGCCGGACGCCGTTCGCCGCCTGACGCGCGACGGCCCGCAGCGCGCTGGCCGCTACCCGCAGCGCGCTGCCCGCTGCCGCGACCGTCCGCTACTTCTTCGTGTGGTTGTTCTTCGCGTGCTTGACGACCTTGGTGAGCACGTAGCGCTTGCCGGATCCGGGCTTGCCGATCTCGTGGAAGATCCGCGGTTCCTTCTGCGTACCGCTGACGCTCCAGTCGCGCGACAGTTCACACGGTCCGATGCGCAGGGACAGGCCTTCCACACTCCCGCCGTCCTTGAGCGGCGTCCAGGTGCCGGATCCGTCGCAGTCCTTCGGCTTGTCCTTGCCGGTGCCGTCCCAGACGTAGTTGTCGAGCCCGTCGGCGACCGCCACGCCGTCGGCGGAGAGCTCGACGGTGCCGCCATGGCCGTCCGTCCAGGTGCCGGCGAGATCCGACTTGTGCAGGCGCGGAGGCTCGTACACCTTCACCAGCCCGCTCGCGTACACACCGGTGCCGACCGCGCCGACGAGCAGCCAGGCGACCAGGCCGTCACGGCTCACCCTGCGGGCCACGCTGCCGGGGCGGCCGTCGCGGACCCGGTGGGCGGCGGTTACGCTGCCCCTGGTCAGGAGGTCCGCCACCTCGTC